>NZ_JBEYZK010000006.1:141201-335398 GCF_040646035.1 Streptomyces sp. NPDC046465 | reverse complement strand
GGGCGCTTCCCTTCGGTGTTTCTTTTTGTTCTTCGTTACTTCGTTCTTGCGTTTCCGACTCTATCAGACTCTTTCGTGTCCGACTTCCTCGGTGCCTTTCCGGTTCCCGCTCCGGCCTTTCGGCTTTCGCGTTTCCCTTTCCGGCGGTTCCGACTTTATCAGAAGTTCTGAGTCGGATTTCCCGCCCCGCTCGGTCGGTCCCAGGCACGTGAGTGCTCGGGGCTTCCCTCGCTGGCGGAGCCGTAAACCTAACGGAGCGGGGCGCCCCGATGCAAATCGAGGCGCCCCGCTCCGGAGCTCGCGCAGTCGAGAGGGTCAGACCTCGACGACCACGGGCAGGATCATCGGACGTCGGCGGTAGTTGTCCGAGACCCATTTGCCCAGCGTGCGGCGGATGAGCTGCTGCAGCTGGTGCGGTTCGACGACCCCGTCCTGGGCCGACTTGTCCAGGACTTCCTGGATCCGAGGCATGACGGCGTTGAACACCGAATCCTCGATGCCGGAGCCTCGCGCCTGGATGGTCGGGCCGCTGGTGATCTTGCCGGTGCTGGAGTCCACCACCACGAAGACCGAGATGATGCCCTCGTCACCGAGGATCTTGCGGTCCTTCAGGGCGGGCTCGCCGACATCGCCCACGGAAAGGCCGTCCACGTAGACGTATCCCGCCTGGACCTTGCCGACGATCTTCGCCTTGCCCTCGACGAGGTCGACGACGACGCCGTCCTCGGCGATCACGATGCGGTCGTGCGGGACGCCGGTGAGGGCGCCGAGCTCGGCGTTGGCACGCAGGTGGCGCCATTCGCCGTGGACCGGCATCAGATTCTTGGGCTTGCAGATGTTGTAGAAGTACAGCAGCTCGCCGGCCGAGGCGTGGCCCGAGACGTGCACCTTCGCGTTGCCCTTGTGGACGACGTTCGCGCCCCAGCGGGTCAGACCGTTGATCACGCGGTAGACCGCGTTCTCGTTGCCCGGGATGAGCGACGACGCCAGGATCACCGTGTCGCCCTGGACGATGCGGATCTGGTGGTCGCGATTGGCCATCCGGGAGAGAGCGGCCATCGGCTCCCCCTGGGAGCCCGTGCAGACCAGGACGACCTCGCTGTCGGGCAGGTCGTCGAGCGTCTTGACGTCGACGACCAGACCCGCGGGTACGCGGAGATAGCCGAGGTCGCGGGCGATGCCCATGTTCCGGACCATCGAGCGGCCGACGAAGGCGACCCTGCGGCCGTACTCATGTGCGGCGTCCAGGATCTGCTGGATGCGGTGCACATGGCTGGCGAAGCTCGCGACGATGATGCGCTTCTGGGCGCCGGCGAAGACGCCACGGATCACGTTCGAGATGTCGCGCTCGGGCGGGACGAACCCCGGGACCTCGGCGTTCGTGGAGTCCGAGAGGAGAAGGTCGATGCCTTCCTCGCTCAGCCGTGCGAACGCGTGGAGGTCGGTCAGGCGGCCGTCCATCGGGAGCTGGTCCATCTTGAAGTCGCCGGTGGCGACGGCCATGCCCGCGGGGGTGCGGATGGCGACGGCCAGGGCGTCCGGGATGGAGTGGTTGACGGCGACGAACTCGCAGTCGAACGGGCCGAGCGCCTCGCGGTCGCCCTCGACGACCTCCAGCGTGTACGGCCGGATGCGGTGCTCCTGGAGCTTCGCCTCGATGAGGGCCAGCGTCAGCTTGGAGCCGATCAGCGGGATGTCCGGCTTCTCGCGCAGGAGATAGGGGACGCCACCGATGTGGTCCTCGTGACCGTGCGTGAGCACGATGCCCTCGATGTCGTCGAGGCGGTCCCTGATGGACGTGAAGTCCGGCAGGATCAGGTCGATTCCGGGCTGCTCCTCCTCGGGGAAGAGCACTCCGCAGTCAACGATCAGAAGACGACCGTTGAACTCGAAGACGGTCATGTTGCGGCCGATCTCGCCGAGGCCGCCGAGCGGGGTGACCCGCAGGCCGCCCTTCGGGAGCTTCGGCGGAGCGCCGAGTTCAGGATGCGGATGACTCAAAAGACTCTCCTCAACCACGCACGCCACGTACCTCCGGGGCACGTGGCGCGCATGACGTTCGTGCAGTAGCAGTTGTCGTGTGGGGTGCGGGCGGCCGACAGCTGGTGTCGCGCCCGCGGTGTCTCGCTTATTCAGTTGTGAAGTCTGTGGTTACAGCTGTACCCCGCCGGCGGCGAGATCGATCTTGAGCTGGTGCGTCTCCTCGGGCGACAGCTCCACCATCGGCAGGCGGAGCGGACCCGCGGGACGTCCCTGGAGGGTCAGTGCCGCCTTGGTCGTGATCACGCCCTGGGTGCGGAACATGCCGGTGAAGACCGGGAGCAGCTTCTGGTGGATCTCCGTGGCCTTCTGCACGTCGCCCGAGAGGTGTGCCTCGAGCATGGCGCGCAGCTCCGGGGTGACGACGTGGCCGACGACGGAGACGAAGCCGCACGCGCCGACGGACAGGAGCGGGAGGTTCAGCATGTCGTCGCCGGAGTACCAGGCCAGGTCCGAACGGGCGATGGCCCAGCTGGCGCGGCCGAGGTCGCCCTTGGCGTCCTTGTTGGCGACGATCCGGGGGTGCTCGGCGAGGCGGACGATCGTCTCGGTGTTGATCGGTACGCCGCTGCGGCCCGGGATGTCGTAGAGCATGACCGGCAGCTCGGTGCTGTCGGCGATCGCCGTGAAGTGCCGGAGCAGGCCCTCCTGGGGGGGCTTGTTGTAGTACGGCGTGACGGTCAGGAGGCCGTGGGCGCCGGCCTGCTCGGCGGCGCGGGCGAGCTCGATGCTGTGGCGGGTGTCGTTCGTGCCGACGCCCGCGACGATGTGGGCGCGGTCTCCGACGGCGTCCAGTACGGCTCGTACGAGATCGTTTTTCTCCGCGTCACTGACGGTCGGGGACTCACCGGTGGTGCCGTTGATGACGAGGCCGTCATTGCCTGCGTCCACCAGGTGGGCGGCGAGCTGCTGCGCGCCGTCGAGGTCAAGTGCGCCATCCGCCGTAAAGGGCGTGACCATGGCGGTGAGGACCCTCCCGAAGGGGGTCTGCGGAGTGGAGGTCGGAGCCATGGGTAACACGCTACTCGCTGCTCAGCGCGGGGTCGCCCCTCGGGGGATGTGTGCGGACCTGACAAGTGTGGAGCCCGGCACTGCCTGCTCGGGGGTTCAAGCAGTGCCGGGTCCGTTTGATCAGGCTAGATGAACTTCACGAAGTGCCGCAATACGGACACTTCACTCTGTGCACCCGCACATCAGTGCCTCAGGGCGCCACACGTCCGTTCTTGTTGAAGGCCGCATGGGTGAGAGGCATCAGTTCCGCCCACTCCTTCTCCATCAGCTCGCCCACCATCTCGATCTCCCGCTGCGGGAAGGAGGGGACCTTGGCGAGCTCGTGCTGCGTCCGCAGGCCGAGGAAGTGCATCAGCGAACGGGCGTTGCACGTCGCGTACATCGAGGAGAAGAGTCCGACGGGCAGCACCGCACGGGCGACCTCGCGGGCGACGCCTGCGGCCAGCATCTCCTGGTACGCCTCGTACGCCTGGCGGTAGGAGTCCTCCATGACGCGGCCCGTGAGCTCCTGCTGAGCCTGGGTGCCCTCGACGAAGACGTACTTGCCGGGGCGGCCTTCCTGGACGAGCTTGCGGGACTCTCCGGGGACGTAGAAGACGGGCTGCAGCTCCCTGTACCGGCCCGATTCCTCGTTGTACGACCAGCCGACGCGGTGCCGCATGAACTCGCGGAAGACGAAGATGGGGGCGCTGATGAAGAACGTCATCGAGTTGTGCTCGAAGGGGCTGCCGTGGCGGTCCCGCATCAAGTAGTTGATCAGGCCCTTGGAGCGCTCCGGGTCCTTCTGGAGCTCTTCGAGGGACTGCTCGCCCGCCGTGGAGACTCGGGCGGCCCACAGGACGTCGGAGTCGGTGGCGGCATGCTTCACCAGCTCGACGGTGACCTCGCTGCGGAAGCTGGGCTTGAGGTCTTCGGTGTGGGTCTCGCTCACTGGCGGGGTCCTTCCAGGTGCATCACTCGGGCGGCGCCCACTCTATGGCCCGGCACTGACAACCGGCCGATCGGTGACCCGCCACGACATTCTTCGACTAATTTGCCGAAACAGGGCACCTTTTGGGCGATTCACGCGTCTATCCAAGTAACAGAGTTCACAGAGCTCCGTTCGAGACCCGTGAGGAGAAGCGCACCCCATGTTCCGTCGGCGAGAGCCCGTCCCGTTCGCCTTCATCGCCGAAGCCGAGAAGTTCCGCAGTAACGTCACTCCCCCGCCCCGAGAACGTGCGTCGGCCAGTCAGATCATGGGCCGCACGCTCATCGGGCTCACCGTGGTGGCCGGTCTGGTGGGATCCCTGCTCTTCGGGATGCCCGCGATGTCGGCCGACCAGTCACCCGCGCACCACCAGCAGTCCGAAGCCTCTGACGGACGCTGACCGTAGCGCGTGTCCTCCCCCGTCCGGCCCTGACTCGTCCGGACCCCTAAGGGTGGTAGCAGGGGACACGGCTCGATAGCCTCACCGGGCACAGCCCCTGTGTGGATCGAGTGAGGATCAGCCCGTGCCCCTGCCCTTCCTGACCGCGGACCACGCTTTCGACGACGTGGCGGACGACGCCGCGCTGCCCTTCGACGACCGCGACCAGTGGCGCCGGCCCTACCGCCCCGGTCCCTGGCGGGTCGGGGCCTCCGCGCTCCTGCTGCTGCTCGCCTCGTTCGTCCTCTTCGCCGCGGTGATCATCGCGTTCGCGGGCTCTCTCATCGGCGCCGCGGTCTGCGCGGGCCTCGCCGTCCTCGTCATCGTCGCCTCCCTGCGGCTGCTGCGCATGGGCACCTGGGTGAGCGCCCACGGGCTGCGCAGGGTCCGTTTCCTGACCACGCAGACGGTCGCGTGGGCGCAGGTGTCGGCCGTGCGGACCGCGCAGCAGCCGGTGCGCTGGCTGGGGCTGCCCCGGACAGTGCAGGGGCAGGCGCTCATTCTCGTACGCCGTGATCAGGGGGCGCAGGACGGCGGGCCGCAGGCGCTGCTGACCGACCGGAACGCGGACTTCCTGACGCGGCACGAGGCGTTCAACCGCGCGGCCGACTCCATCGAGGTGTGGGCCGACGAGTACCGGCCCACCGCCTGAACCACCACCGGCTCTAGACGTTCACCGGTCTGCCCGCGTGCAGGGCGATGGCTCGCTGCATGGCCTGCCGCGCGCGGGGGGTGTCCCGGGCGTCGTGATAGGCGACGGCCAACCGGAACCAGCAGCGCCAGTCGTCCGGTGAGTCCTCGGTCTCGGCCTTGCGCCGGGCGAAGACCTCGTCGGCCGAGTCGCGGTCGATACGGCCGCCGGGGGTCCGCTTCAACTCGTCCACGGGCAGGCCGCCTTCGGCCTCGAGCTCGGCGGCTAGGCGGTTGGCGCGCTGGACGAACTGCGTGTTCTTCCAGAGGAACCAGACGCCGATGACCGGCAGGATGAGCACTGCCACACCGAAAGTGACGGTGAGTACGGTGCCGTGCTGTATCAGGAGCACGCCGCGGCTGCCGACCAGGACGAAGTAGACGACCAGGACGGCAGCCGTGACGGCGTAAGTGATCTTTGCGCGCATGAGGGTCAGCCGGTCCGCGTCAGTTCAGATCCAGGAAGTGTTCCAGGCCGAACGTCAGGCCCGGCGTGCTCACCACGCGGCGCGCGCCGAGCAGGATGCCCGGCATGAAGCTGCTGTGGTGCAGCGAGTCGTGGCGCACGGTCAGGGTCTCGCCCTCGCCGCCGAGCAGGACCTCCTGGTGCGCGAGGAGGCCGCGCAGGCGCACGGAGTGGACCGGCACGCCGTCGACGTCCGCGCCGCGGGCGCCGTCCAGGGCCGTCGTCGTGGCGTCGGGCTGCGGGGCGCTGCCCGCCTCCCGACGCGCCTCGGCGATGAGCTGGGCGGTGCGCGTGGCGGTGCCGCTGGGGGCGTCGGCCTTGTTCGGGTGGTGCAGCTCGACGACCTCGACGGACTCGAAGTAGGGCGCCGCGAGCTGCGCGAACTTCATCGTGAGGACCGCGCCGATGGAGAAGTTCGGGGCGATGAGCACGCCCGTCTCCGGGGACGCCGCCAGCGACGTGCGCAGCCGCGCGAGGCGCTCGTCGGTCCAGCCCGTCGTACCGACGACGGCGTGGATCCCGTGCCGTACGCAAGTGTCGAGGTTGTCCATCACCGAGTCGGGGTTGGTCAGCTCGACCGCGACCTGGGCGCCGGCGTCCACCAGCGACTCCAGCTTGTCGCCGCGGCCGAGTGCGGCGACCAGTTCCATGTCGTCGGCGGCCTCGACGGCCTTCACGGCCTCGGAGCCGATGCGGCCCCTCGCGCCGATGACCGCCACGCGCAGCTTGCTCATGTCCTTCATTCCTTACGGGAGTTGGGCCCTCACGCGGCTATGCGACCGCTTCGTGGAGGCGGGCCGCCTGCTTGTCCTTGAGCGGGCCGATGGCCGACAGGGACGGGCGGTGGCCGAGCACGTCGCGGGCCACTTCGCGGACCTCGTCGGGGGTGACCGCGGAGATCCTGGCCAGCATGTCGTCGACCGACATGTGCTCGCCCCAGCAGAGCTCGCTCTTGCCGATGCGGTTCATCAGGGCGCCGGTGTCCTCGAGGCCGAGGACGGTGGAGCCGGCGAGCTGGCCGATGGCACGGCCGATCTCGTCGTCGCTCAGTCCGTGCTGCGCGACCTGGTCGAGCTCGTCGCGGCAGATCTTCAGGACGTCGTGCACCTGGCTCGGGCGGCAGCCCGCGTACACCCCGAAGAGCCCGGTGTCGGCGAAGCCGGACGTGTACGAGTACACGCTGTAGGCCAGGCCGCGCTTCTCCCTGACCTCCTGGAAGAGGCGGGACGACATGCCGCCGCCGAGGGCGGTGTTCAGGACGCCGAGGGCCCAGCGGCGCTCGTCGGTGCGGGCCAGGCCCGGCATGCCGAGGATGACGTGGGCCTGCTCGGTCTTGCGGTTGACGACCTCGACGCGGCCCGCCGTGCGCAGGGCCCGGGAGCCCTGGCGCGGGACCATCGGGGTCGCGTCGGTGCGGTGGAGCGCGCCGGCCTTCTCGAAGGCGGCACGGACCTGGCGTACGACCTTGTTGTGGTCCACGTTGCCCGCGGCCGCGACCACGAGGTGGGTCGGATCGTAGTGCTTCTTGTAGAAGCGGCGGATGCGGTCGGCGTTGAGAGCGTTGATCGTGTCGACCGTGCCGAGGACCGGGCGGCCGAGGGGAGTGTCTCCGAGCATCGTGTGCGCGAACAGGTCGTGCACGCAGTCGCCCGGGTCGTCCTCGGTCATCGCGATCTCTTCGAGGATGACGCCGCGCTCGGCGTCGACGTCCTCCTGGAGGATCAGGGAGCCCGTCAGCATGTCGCAGACGACATCGATGGCCAGCGGCAGGTCGGTGTCGAGCACGCGCGCGTAGTAGCACGTGTACTCCTTCGCCGTGAAGGCGTTCATCTCGCCGCCGACCGCGTCGAGCGCGGCCGAGATGTCGAGGGCGCTGCGCTTCTTGGTGCCCTTGAAGAGGAGGTGTTCGAGGTAGTGCGTGGCGCCGTTCAGGGACGGGGTCTCGTCGCGGGAGCCGACGTTGGCCCAGATTCCGAAGGTCGCCGAGCGCACGGAGGGCAGGGTCTCCGTGACGACGCGCAGGCCGCCGGGGAGGGTCGTCCTGCGGACGGTGCCGATGCCGTGCTCGCCCTTGATGAGGGTTTGGGTACGGGCGACGGCCCGCGCCTCCGAAGAGGTGCGGGCCGTCGTCGTGGTGCTACGCGACGTCACTTGTCGGTGTCGTCCTTCTTGTCGTCGTCCTCTTCACCCTCGATGACGGGGATGAGGGACAGCTTGCCGCGGGAGTCGATCTCGGCGATCTCGACCTGGACCTTCTGGCCCACGCCGACGACGTCCTCGACGTTCTCCACGCGCTTGCCGCCGGCGAGCTTACGGATCTGCGAGATGTGCAGCAGACCGTCCTTGCCCGGCATGAGGGACACGAACGCGCCGAAGGTGGTGGTCTTGACGACCGTACCCAGGTAGCGCTCGCCGACCTCCGGCATGGTCGGGTTGGCGATGCCGTTGATCGTGGCGCGCGCGGCCTCGGCCTGCGAGCCCTGCTGGGCACCGATGTAGATGGTGCCGTCGTCCTCGATCGTGATGTCGGCGCCGGTGTCCTCCTGGATCTGGTTGATCATCTTGCCCTTGGGGCCGATGACCTCACCGATCTTGTCCACCGGGATCTTGACCGTGATGATGCGCGGCGCGTTCGGGGACATCTCGTCCGGAACGTCGATCGCCTCGTTCATCACGTCGAGGATGTGCAGACGCGCGTCACGGGCCTGCTTCAGCGCGGCGGCCAGGACCGAGGCGGGGATGCCGTCGAGCTTGGTGTCGAGCTGGAGCGCGGTCACGAACTGCTTCGTACCGGCGACCTTGAAGTCCATGTCGCCGAACGCGTCCTCCGCACCGAGGATGTCGGTGAGGGCCACGTAGTGCGTCTGGCCGTCGATCTCCTGCGAGATCAGGCCCATGGCGATACCGGCGACGGCGGCCTTCAGCGGCACACCGGCGTTGAGCAGCGACATCGTCGAGGCGCAGACCGAGCCCATGGACGTCGAGCCGTTGGAACCGAGGGCCTCGGAGACCTGACGGATCGCGTACGGGAAGTCCTCGCGCGAGGGGAGCACCGGCACGATCGCGCGCTCGGCGAGCGCGCCGTGGCCGATCTCGCGGCGCTTCGGCGAACCGACGCGGCCGGTCTCGCCGACCGAGTACGGCGGGAAGTTGTAGTTGTGCATGTAGCGCTTGCGCGTCACCGGGGAGAGGGTGTCGAGCTGCTGCTCCATGCGGAGCATGTTGAGGGTGGTGACGCCCAGGATCTGGGTCTCGCCACGCTCGAACAGCGCCGAGCCGTGCACGCGCGGGATGGCCTCGACCTCGGCGGCGAGCGTACGGATGTCCGTGACGCCACGGCCGTCGATGCGGACCTTGTCCTTGATGACGCGCTCGCGGACCAGCTTCTTGGTCAGCGCGCGGTAGGCACCGGAGATCTCCTTCTCGCGGCCCTCGAAGGCCGGGAGAAGCTTCTCGGCCGCGATCTCCTTGATGCGGTCGAGCTCGGCCTCGCGCTCCTGCTTGGCCGCGATGGTCAGCGCCTGGGTGAGCTCCGACTTCACGGCCTTGGTCAGGGCCTCCAGGACGTCGTCCTGGTAGTCCAGGAAGACCGGGAACTCGCCGGTGGGCTTGGCAGCCTTGGCGGCGAGGTCCGACTGGGCCTTGCAGAGGGCCTTGATGAAGGGCTTCGCGGCTTCCAGACCGGCGGCGACGACCTCTTCGGTCGGGGCCTCGGCGCCGTCCTTCACCAGCTGGATGGTCTTCTCGGTGGCCTCGGCCTCGACCATCATGATCGCGACGTCGCCGTCCTCGAGGACGCGACCGGCGACGACCATGTCGAAGACGGCGTCCTCAAGCTCGGTGTGCGTCGGGAAGGCGACCCACTGGCCCTTGATGAGCGCCACGCGCGTGCCGCCGATCGGGCCCGAGAAGGGCAGGCCGGCCAGCTGCGTGGAGCAGGAGGCGGCGTTGATCGCGACCACGTCGTACAGGTGGTCGGGGTTGAGCGCCATGATCGTCTCGACGATCTGGATCTCGTTGCGCAGGCCCTTCTTGAAGGAAGGACGCAGCGGGCGGTCGATCAGGCGGCAGGTCAGGATCGCGTCCTCGGAGGGGCGGCCCTCACGACGGAAGAACGAACCGGGGATCTTGCCGGCGGCGTACTGCCGCTCCTCGACGTCCACCGTCAGGGGGAAGAAGTCGAGGTTGTCCTTGGGCCGCTTGGAAGCGGTGGTGGCCGACAGCACCATGGTGTCGTCGTCCAGGTACGCGACGGCGGAGCCGGCGGCCTGCTTGGCCAGGCGGCCCGTCTCGAAGCGGATGGTGCGGGTGCCGAACGTGCCGTTGTCAATGACGGCCTCGGCGTAGTGGGTCTCGTTCTCCACTGTTCTCCTACGTGTCTACGTTTCGTCTTCTCGCCCCTGGGCCCGTGTGGCCCGGGACGGTGTCCCGTACGTCCATGCGTCCTGCGTGGACCGGGACCGGGCGGAGAGGCGCGCCGTCTGTGCGGGCCGGTCTTCGATCGAAGCACCCGGGATGTTCCGGGCGCCACTACCGAGGACCGGCGGCGGCCAGGTGCGCCTCTCCCTCATCGGGGTGGTGCTTGGTGTGCCTGATGTCCCTGGGGCTCTCTTACGAACCCGTGAGGACGTGCGTACGTCACCAGACTACAAAGCGTCGGTGACACCGCGCATGTACAGCAAAGGGAGCGGCCCCCTTCGAGTGGGAACCGCTCCCTTCACGACGTCTTACTTCGCGCCCGCCGCACCGCGACGGATGCCGAGCCGGTCCACCAGCGTACGGAAACGCTTGATGTCCTTCTTGGCCAGGTACTGCAGCAGACGGCGGCGCTGACCGACCAGGATCAGCAGACCACGACGCGAGTGGTGGTCGTGCTTGTGGGTCTTGAGGTGCTCGGTCAGGTCCGAGATACGGCGCGAGAGCATGGCGACCTGGACCTCGGGGGAGCCGGTGTCGCCCTCCTTCTGGCCGAACTCGGTCATGATCTGCTTCTTCGTAGCGGCGTCGAGCGACACGCGTACTCCTCGTGATGTCTTCGTGTGCCTCCGAGTGCCCCTGGTCTACATCTCAGGGGGGCTTACGGGACTCGGGAGGCGGGGATGAGCCGTCGGGACGGGCCCCTAGGGGCCTGGATCCCTGCGTTTCCGACCCGGGCCCTTGCGGAATCCGGGGGTAAGCAGACTGACGGTCGTTACACAGGTTACCAGTCGGCGTGCCGGCCTCGGAGCCGCGGTCAGCCGCTGCTCTCGAATCCTCTCATCACCAGCTGATGCGGGCCGTCGCCCTTCGGCCGCTCGACGCGGGTGGCCGCCAGGAAGATCCTCCCGCGCTCGTACACCACGTCCGGAGGATCCAAGGCGGTCATCTCCGACATCTCGGGGTTGCCGAACAGCAGCAGGAGGGCCTCCTTGCCCGACTTCGGGTCGAGGCTGACGGCCGCGGAGGGCGCATTCGCCGCTTCCCGGTAGGCGATGACCTTGTCGCCGCTCATCCGCAGGGGAAACATGGGCCGCCCCGGCTTGGCGGCGAATTTGCGCACGCCGTTGCCGGTGCTCAAGTCGAAGGCCACGACCTCATTGGACGGCAGGCCCCGTGAGGTCTCGGGAGAGAAATCACGCGGTTTTGTCGCCATGTAGAGCTGCCGATCCCCGACGACCACTCCAGTACAGAGCTCCACCTGGGAGCTGAAGGTCCCGTCGCAGCCGTGGACGTATCGGTCGTCCTCCAGACGGATCGTGCTCCGCTGCTTACCCCGGTCGGTGAGAGCGATCAGGGTGGTGACTTGTATATCCCCGGCCGCGACCGCGATAACGGGCGGCTTCGAGGAAGCGATCCTGACACCCTGGATCCCCGGGGCGACCTTGTACGTCCACAAGGACTTGCCCGAGCGCGGGGCGATCCGCTGTATCCGGAACTCGGGGTCGGTGCTGTCCCCGCACTGGACCAGGGCGAGCAGGCCGCGGCCTCCGGCGAATCCGACGTCGACGCAGTCCGAGGGTCTCGTATCGGACCAGAGGCGTTTGCCAGTGGTCATGTCGTACCCCACCGAGACCTGTCCCGTAGCGGTGAGCACGGTGCCCTGCGTCATCGTGATGTTGACGCTCATGGCCGCAGCGCTCTCACCGGGCAGCTTCTTGTCCCAGAGCTTCCTGCCGGTGTCCACGTCGAACACAGCTACGCGGTCGCAGGGCGCTGCCGCGCTGTCCCGTCCCGTGCCGCCCTTCTTGTCAGCCTTCGCCGGGCCCTGCCCGGAGTAGATGACGGCGGTCCTGCCATCCACGCTGACGTGCCGGGTCACAGCGCAGAGGGGCCCGCGGAACTTGATCTTCCACTCTTCTTCGGCATCCTTGACGCTGATACCTCTGATGACGTTGGCCGTCCCCTTCGCGACGATCTTGTCCGTCGCCCACAAGCCGGGCGCCGGGGCTTCCTCACCCTCCTTGAGCGTCTTGAGCGTGTATTCGGCGACGGTGCCGCCCTCAGGGGTCCCGGGGGTCCTCTCGACCGTCTCGCGGATCGCATCCGGGGACGGCCGGGCAGAGGCCGGTGCCGCATCCGATGCTTCGCCGCCGCTCCCCCAGAGGGCCCAGGCACCGGAGCACAGGGCCGCGACCAGAGCCAGGAGCACGCCGACGACAAGCGACGTACGTCTCTTCCTGCCTTCGGCCGCCGCGACCACGGACTGGGTGAAACGGGACGGGGGCGGGCCGAAGCTCACGCTGACGGGACCTCTCTGCGGGGCGGGGAAGGGGATATGGACCGGCTCGTCAGCTGGTCATGGCCCTGGCCTTGGCGTACACGTCGAAGACCGCGAGGGTCAGCGGGACCAGGGTCAACAGAACGAAGGTCTCGGCGATTTCCAGGAAGCGGCCCCAGAACGGAGCCACCCCGGTACGTGAGGCGACGAGGCCGATTCCGGTGACCAGGGCCGCCGTCACCGCGATCGCCGCGACCAGCCAGACCGTCCGCACATCGAGCGCCGCGCTGTCACCGGCCGCGGCGGCGGGCAGGTCGAGGCAGAGGCCGATGCCGAGCAGGACCAGAGCCACCAGGCCGGCGGCCAGCGCGGCGGCGACCTGAGCGGTGTAGCGGAACAGGTGCGCGCGCAGCAGCATCGCGACACCCGTGGCCAGGGCCAGGGCCTGTCCCCACGTGTCGTCGGACAGGGCCAGCACCGCGGTGGAGCCGATCACCACGACCGCGCAGCCGCCGACGAGCCCGACGAGGAGTTCCTGACCACGGCGGGCCTGGGCCGCGATGCGCTCGGCGTCGACGGGCTCCTGCGGGGCGGTGTCCGCCCCGTAGCTGCCCCGCGTGCCGTGCGGAGGTTCGAAGCCGATGGGCAAGCGGGCGAACCGCATGGACAGTCCGGGCAGAAAGGCGAGCGCCCCCACGGCGAACGGGGAGCAGAGGGCGGCGGTCTCCACGGGTTCCAGCTGCCACAGCGCCGCCAGGAACGTGGCGAACAGGCCCACCGCGGAGGCGAAGACGAAGGCGACGAACGGGCCGTCGCCGCGCGGTGAGAGCATGCCGAGGATCACGGACGCCGTCAGGACGGCGGCGCAGGCCAGCAGTAGCTGAAGCCTGCCCACTCCCTGTCCGTCGGCCGCCGGGAGCAGTCCTGAACCCGCCACCGCCACGTTCGGCAGCGCGCCGAGACCGAGAGCGAGGGCCGAGGACCGATCGTCGTACACCCGCGCGCGGACAGCGGCGAGGGTGAGCAGCAGGATGCCCGCGACGGCAGCGAGGATGCCCGGCAGTCCGTGCATGTCGTGGCGTGGAGCGGCGGCCCAGGCCACGTAGGCGAGGAGGGCCGACAGCACGGTCCCGCCGATGAGTCCCGCGCCCCGCGTCAGGTCGTCGGTCCACAGCACGCGGTCGCGGGTCACCGCCGACGCGACGACCTCGGAGACATCGTCGAAGACGGCGGGTGGCAGCGATTCGGAGAAGGGGCGCAGCGTGAGGAGTTCGCCGTCGAGGATGCGCTGGGCTGCGAAAGTGCGGGCGCTTTCGAGGACGGTGCCGTCGCGTCGCACGAGGTGGTAGCCGACCGGTGCGCCCTCGGCCGGGCTCTGCCGGGAGAGCCGCAGGATCTCGGGGTAGATGTCGGCGACAGGGACGTCGTCCGGCAGCGCCACGTCGATGCGGCTGTCGGGCGCGACGATGGTGATCCGACAGAAGCCGAAGCTCGTACCGGTGCCGGCTCCGGAGCCGTGTCCGGATGGGCTTTCAGGGGCGTTTCCGCTGCCGGGACGCCCAAGTCCGGTGGCCATCGTGGAGGCCGTCGTGCTCACCTGCTGCTCCCCCTTCACTGCCGACGCCGGTCGCTGCCGGCTCCGGTACCTCTGTTTACTGATGCGGCGCCCGTGTCGTGTTCACCGACTGTGTCGCATTGCGTGGTGCGGCGCGGGACAACCGGCCCACCTGGCTGATTCTTGGTCGGCGCACCCGCCGCCTACCCGAAGTACCCGCCCTCCGGGCCCTGTTGCCCCCTTGAGGCGGCTGTCCGGAACCACCGCCACTCCTGTGCACATCCGGCACCCTATCCCCGGGTGGTGACTACCGGTATCAGTAGGATCACACGGCGATCGCATCGCCCGGCCACCGGGCGGCGAACGGAACGCCCACTCCTACAGGGGAATTGGTGCTCAGTGAGCCACATCATCGTGAAGCGCCCGCCTCGCATGCTGCCCCCCGCGGTCCCGGGCGACGAGGTCGTGCTGCAGCCCCCGCCCGAGCTGCCGCGCGGGCAGCAGGAGGGCGCGATGATGCAGCTGCTGCCCATGCTCGGCATGGGCGGCTCGGTGGTGTTCTTCTTCATGCCGAGTGCGCACCCGTTCATGAAGGTCATGGGCATGGTGATGGTCGCATCGACAGTGGCCATGTCCGTGGCCATGCTGATCCGCTACCGCCGCGGAAACCAGGGGCAGTTGGCGGATTTGCGGCGCGACTACCTCGGCTATCTGAAGCAGACCCGGCGCGCTGCCGTCGACACAGCTCGGGCGCAGCGCGACGCGCAGTACTACCTCCACCCCTCCCCTGAGCAGTTGTGGGCCCTCGTCGCCGAAGGCAGTCGCGTCTGGGAGCGCCGCGCGGGCGACGGCGACTTCGGGCAGGTGCGCATCGGTCTGGGGCCACAGTCGCTCGCCACTCCTCTGGTGCCGCCGCAGACCGCCCCGGTGGACGAATTGGAACCGCTCACCGCAGGCGCGATGCAGCGCTTCCTCGCCACGCACAGCACGCTTGAAGACCTCCCCATGGCCATCTCGCTGCGCGCCTTCTACCACGTGACGGTCAGCGGGGACCCCGAGACGGCGCGGGGCACGGCGCGTGCGCTCACCGCCTCCCTCGCCGCGCTGCACTCACCCCAGGACCTGGTGATCGCCGTCGGAGCGGGCCGGGCTGCCGCACCGGCCTGGGAATGGGCCAAGTGGCTGCCGCACAGCCAGACGCCCGGGGCCGCCGACGGAGCGGGCAGCCGTCGGCTCATCACCGGTGATCCGATGGAACTGGAGGCCATGCTCGCCGCCCGGCTCCAGGGACGGCCACGCTTCCATCCCGAGGGATCCCCTCTGCCCGACGAGCCGCACCTTGTTGTCGTGCTCGACGGCCTGTCGCTCACCCCTACGGCGGCGCTCGCGTCGTCGGAGGGGCTGCAGGGGGTGACGGTCGTGGAGGTCGTACCGGGCGAACTGGCGCATGGACGTGGCGGCTTGTCGCTCGCGGTGCGGCCGGGTGACCTGCGAATCGAGTCGGACCACGGTTTGGTGTACGAGGGCACACCGGATGTCCTCTCGTACGAGGGGGCCGAGGCACTGGCCCGGCAACTCGCGCCGCTGCGCGTGCCGTCCGGAGGCGATGACGACGAACCGCTGCTCGCCAAGTTGGAGTTCACGGATCTGCTCAACCTCGGTGACGCCGACTCGGTCGACACGAGGCGGACGTGGCGCGCGCGCTCGCTCGCGGAACGGCTGCGCGTTCCCATCGGCGTCGGTGAGGACGGCCGTCCTGTGATGCTGGACCTCAAGGAGGCCGCCCAGGAAGGCATGGGTCCGCACGGGCTGTGCGTAGGAGCCACGGGTTCCGGCAAGTCGGAGCTGCTGCGCACGCTGGTACTCGGCCTCGCCGTGACGCACTCCTCGGCCAGCCTGAACTTCGTCCTCGCGGACTTCAAGGGCGGTGCGACCTTCGCCGGCATGGCGCAGATGCCGCACGTCGCCGCGGTCATCACCAACCTGGCGGACGACCTCACGCTCGTCGACCGCATGGGCGACTCCATCCGGGGCGAGCTCAACCGCCGCCAGGAACTGCTGCGGGACGCGGGCAACTACGCGAACATCCACGACTACGAAAAGGCACGTGCGGCGGGCGCCGCGCTCCAGCCGATCCCGTCCTTGGTGCTGGTCATCGACGAGTTCAGCGAGCTGCTCACCGCGAAGCCGGATTTCATCGATATGTTCGTGCAGATCGGCCGCATCGGACGCTCACTCGGCGTGCATCTGCTGCTCGCCTCGCAGCGCCTGGAGGAGGGTCGGCTGCGCGGCCTGGAGACGTACCTCTCGTACCGCGTCGGGCTCCGCACCTTCTCCGCTGCCGAGTCGCGCGCCGCTCTCGGAGTGCCGGACGCGTATCAGCTGCCGAACGTGCCCGGCTCCGGATACCTGAAGTTCGGCACGGACGAAATGGTGCGCTTCAAGGCGGCGTACGTCTCCGGGGTGTACCGGTCGGAAGCGGGGCAGGCCACCTCTCCGGGCGGGCCGCTCCCCGTGGACCGCCGTCCGGTGCTGTTCACCGCGGCCGAGGTGCCCGTGCGATACGCGGCCGCGACAGTGCCCGAGCCGCGTGCCGCAGCGGGCCCGGAGACGGACGACGCTCTCGCCGACACCGTCCTCGACGTGATCGTGCGACGTCTGGAGGCGCAGGGGCCTGGCGCCCATCAGGTGTGGCTGCCGCCGCTGGACAGCCCGCCGCCGCTGGACTCGCTGCTCACGGGGCTCACGGCGGTGGAGGGGCGCGGACTCACCCAGCCCGGGTACGAAGGGGCGGGACGTCTCGTCGTACCGCTCGGACTGGTCGACAAGCCGTACGAACAGCGGCGCGACACCCTGTGGTGCGACTTCTCCGGGGCGGCCGGTCACATGCAGATCGTCGGCGGACCCCAGTCCGGGAAATCGACCCTGTTGCGCTCGCTGATGGCCGCCTTCTCCCTCACCCACACCCCGTACGAAGTGCAGTTGTACGGACTCGATTTCGGCGGCGGAGGGATGGCGTCCGTCGCCGGGCTCCCCCAGGTGGGCGGCGTCGCCTCGCGCCTCGACCCTGAGCGGGTGCGACGCACGGTCGCCGAGGTGTACGGCGTTCTGTCCCGTCGCGAGGAGTACTTCCGCACCACGGGTATCGCGTCCATCGCCGACTTCCGCGCGCGCAGGGCCCGGGGCGAGATCTCGGTGACCGACCAACCGTGGGGTGACGTCTTCCTGATCATCGACGGGTGGGGCAACTTCCGTACCGAGTACGAGGCACTGGAACCGGCCGTCCTCGACATCGCCGCGCGGGGCCTCGGCTACGGCATCCACCTGATCCTCACGGCGTCACGGTCCATGGAGGTCCGCGCGAACCTCAAGGACCACCTCATGAACCGTCTTGAGCTGCGACTCGGCGACACGATGGACTCCGAGTTCGACCGGAAGGTCGCCGCCAACGTTCCCACCGGCGTACCCGGTCGCGGTCAGACGCCGCAGAAGCAGCACTTCATGGCGGCCGTCCCGCGTATCGACGGACTGTCCTCGGACACGGACCTCGCCGATGCCACGGCCGCCCTGGCCACGGAGGTCACCCGGCATTGGACGGCACCGGGGGCGCCCGCGGTCCGGCTGCTGCCACGCGAGCTGCCGGCGGGCGAGCTGCCTCCGGGCAACACCTTCCCGGACCGGGGCGTCTCCTTCGCCCTCGACGAGAACAACCTCGAGCCGGTTTTCGTGGACTTCGAGCAGGACCCGTTCTTCCTCGTCTTCGGGGAAAGCGAGTCCGGCAAGTCCAACCTGCTGAGGCTGCTCATCAGGCGGCTGACTGAGCGCTACAGCGGTGACGCCTGCAAACTCTTCGTGGTCGACAACCGCCGCGCCCTGCTCGACGCAGCCCCGGCCTCCCATCTGGCCGAGTACATCCCTATGTCCAATGCCATGGACCATCACATGGCGGCCCTGGCCGACCTGATCCAGCGGCGCACACCGCCGGCCGACGTCACCACTCGTCAGCTCCGGGAGCGCAGCTGGTGGCAGGGCCCGACGGTGTATGTGATCGTCGACGACTACGACCTGGTGTCCACGTCGAGCGGCAACCCGCTGGGTGGTCTCACCGAACTGCTGCCGTTCGCCCGTGACGTGGGCGTGCGCTTCATCATCGCCCGGTCGACGGCCGGTGCGGGGCGGGCGTCCTACGAACCGTTCTTGCAACGGATCAAGGAGCTCGGGGCACAGGGAGTGGTCCTGGCCGGTGACCCGGACGAGGGCGACATCCTGGGCGGAGTGCGGCCACGGCCCATGCCGGTAGGGCGGGGCATCTTCGTGTCGCGGAAGCGGGGCAAACCGATGGTGCAGACGGGGTTGGTGGCCGAGGAGTCCTGATGGTCGCGCCTGAGGGCGGAGTGGCATCCCACGATCCTTCCCAACCCCTGAACAGCGTCGGAGCCCGCAAGTAGGGTGGGTCCACAGCTCTTTCGTACGTTGTGAAGGGACCCTCCGCCATGACCGACGCACCCGACACCGAGGCGCAGGAAAAGGCTCGTAAGGAGCGCGAGAAGGAGGAGCTCTACGCCCTCGACATCTCCGGTGCCCAATGGCACGGCGCGCCGGGCACAGAGGAGCACGAGGAGCGGGTGGAGATCGCGGACCTGCCCGAGGGCGCCGTTGCCATGCGGTCTTCGCTGGATCCGGAGACGGTGCTGCGGTACACGAAGGCCGAATGGACGGCGTTCGTCCTCGGTGCCCGGGACGGGGAGTTCGACCTGGAGCCCTCGGTTCGCAATGGCGGAGTCACGGCGGCCGACTGACGGCCGGGCTCGACGCCGCCCTACAAAGAGAAGGGGTCGACCTCACGAGGAACGGGGTGGACGCCTCCCGCGCGCGGCCACCCCGTTCCGTCTGTCCACCATGCATTGGCCCAGCTCACTGGAAGTAGCTGGCACCCTTCAGGTCGCCGCCCCGGTAGTCACCGCCGGCCTGGCCGACCTTCTGCCCGATGTCGACGAGTGCGCGATGGATCGCCTCGACGTGCTTGTCCCATTCCTTCTGCTTGGCGACGTACGCCGTGTGGGCCTCGCCCTCCCAGCCCTCAGCCACCTTGGCGACGGCCCGCTTGATGTCCGCGAGGTCGGCCTCAAGCTGCTTGGCCTGAATGCCGAGTTCGGTCGTGATGGCGTCAAGGCCACCGTATTTGACGGCGAGTTCATCCAAGTGCACGTTTGCCATGCCTGCCCCGTCTCTCAGTAGTTGCGGGGAATCCAGTCCCCCGAAGACCTCAGTGGTTCAGTAGCTGTTGATCGCCGAGTGCTGGGCGCCGTACTGGACGTCGATTCCGTCCATGGTCGACCGCACCTGATCCTCGAGCCCGTCCGTGAGCTTCTCGTTGCCGCTGATGCCTTCCAGGAAGTCCACCAGGATGACCCCGACCGCCCTCATGTGCTCGTTGATCTCGGTCTGCTTCCTGTCGAAGGCATGTGCTCCGATGCCCCGCCAGTTGCCTTCCATCATGTCGAGCGTGCCCTGGAGGCGCTTGAGCTGCTTCTGGACCGAGTCGTACTTGCCCACGATCTCTTTCTTCAGAAGCGCCACTTGCTCGCTGTTCAACTTCTGGCCGTCAGCCACGGCTGGGCTCCCTTCGTCAACTGTCGTTGGGATGGATCGGGTGAATGTGGCGAGTGGTCGTGCCGTACACAATTCAGGCGCGGCGTCGAGCGCGCACGGCCGCGGTTGCGCCGCCGCCGATCACCACGACTGCGGCGAGGCCACCCAGGACCGGCCACAACAGGTTGCTGCCGTCGTCGCCCGAAGCGCGCTCGGCGACGGCAGTCTCCTTGCCGTCCGAGGCCGCCCCCTTACCGGGCTGGGAAGGCGTCCCGGCAGGCGCGGAGGCGCCGGGCGTCGAGCCGCCGCCATCGGAACCGGCACCGGCGGTCTTCTTGTTAGTGATGGGATCGACGTCCGCGGGACCGGGCTTTCCTTCGCCCTTCACGACATTGCGCGCGGGCCGGATCAGCCCATAGCCGAGGTAATCACTGGGCTCGTCCTTCGGCCAGTCGCGGCCCGCGGTATCGATGAGGACGCGGAGGACCTGGTTGGCGGTCCAGTCGGGGTGCTTGGACCAGACGAGGGCGGCGGAGGCGGAGGCGATGGCGGTGGCGGCACTGGTGCCGCCGCCACCTTCGTCGCAGTAGGAGCGGAAGGTGTCGTCGCACCAGCGGGGGATGTCGAGGCCGGGGGCGGCGAGGTCGACGTACTCTCCGAACTCGGAGAATTTGGCGACTTTGCCGGATCGATCAGCGGCAGACACCCCCACGACCTGTGGGTAGGCAGCGGGGTACCCAACGAAGTTCTTGGTCTTCGCATCATTGCCAACGCCGGCGAACAGCAACTTTCCCTTGGATGACGCGTACTTCACCGCAGCCTTCTCGGCCTGGGACATGAAGTCACTGCCGAAGGACATATTGATGATCCGTGCGTCGCTGTCGGCTGCGGCTCTGATGGCAGCGGGGCTGTCACCCGTCTCTTTGCCCAGTTCCTTTCCCGTCGTGGTGCGGACAGGGATGATCTCGGCGTCCGGGGCCAAACCCTTCAGTCCCCCGCCTTGCCCGGAACCCGCGATGAGCTCAGCCATGGTCGTGCCATGCCCTGAGTAGTCGTCTTCAGCCCCACCCGGCGCACCTGTCACGTCTTTGCCGGGCAGCACATTCCCCTTCAAAGAAGGAGTAGCCCTTACGCCTGAATCGATGACGGCGACCTTGACACCTTCACCAGTGCTGATCTTCCACAGTCTCTCGGCGCTCATCGCGTCCAAGTACCACTGCTTGGACTGCACATCAGCGCCGACGGCAGCGGGAGCCAGCCCCACCGACAAGAGGGCCAGAGCTCCCACGGCAGAGCCCACAGTGACGGCTCTCCGCCAAGCCCCGCATCGGCTGTACCCCGACTCCATGTACCGCACGCCCTCACTCACGACTAGTCGATCACTGGCGGTACGTGCCGCTGCCCGACAGGCAGATGCGTCTCTTCGTCCTCGACCGAATAGTCGGGCCGCTGCCCTTCGTTGTCCTCTTTCCGAGCGGGAGCCCGCCGACCGCCCGAAGGGCTGCGTACGAGACCGGCGCCACCGGTGGAGAAGCCTTTGGTGCGTCCCGGTGTCGCGGAGTCACGAGCCTTCGCCTTTCCGATCACACCGCCGGCGTTCCCGGTGCCTTGCCGTGAAGGCTGCCCCCCACCGACGGTGTCCTGGAGCGCCGGCCCCACAACTCCGCGCGGCACCCTGGCTCCACTCGAGCCGGACACCGGACTTTGGACAGGCCTGCCTCCCACCACCCCGCGGGTCTGCCCCGCTCCCGTGCTGTGCGGCAAGCCGGAGGGGCGCCCAGGGGCACCGAGCGGTCGCGGGGTGCCGCCGGTGACGCTGCGCCCCTGCGGCTGGCCGGGCCCCGCCGGATTACTGATACTTCGTCCCTGAGCAGTCGGTCCGGTGCGTCCGGGCGGCGCAGAAGGGCCGCGCCCAGGGGCCTCGTGCACCCCCTTGGGGCCGCTCGTACCCGTTCGTCCCTGCGCCGGCACCGGCCGCTTCGCGTCCCCGCCAGGGCCGGGCGTGCGGGTCGTGGGGCCATTGGTCACCGGGTTGAAGCGGCCTGCGTTCAGTGGCGGGACTCCATCACTGCGCGTGGGGCCGGATGTCGCAGGCTGAGGTCCGGGCCCCGGACTCACATCCTGCGGAGGCAGCGTACCGACACTGTTGATCTCCGTACCCACAGGACGATCCGGAGTGGAAACGGGGAGAGGCGCCTCATTGCGCGCCACCGAGGGCACGTTCGACGAGCCCGTGTCGCCCGAAGCCTTCCTGTCGCCCGGAGCAGGCCTCTCGTCGTCCGGACTCTGAACGGAGTCGGGCGCCTGAGCGTTCCCCGTGAATACGGCGGAGGACCGCTGTCCGCCTTCTCCGGCCTCAGGAGCAAAGCGCGCAGGAGGAGGGAGACCGACGTCGGGCATCGCCGAAAACGTAGGCGGCTCTTGGCTCGCCATCCCTTCGTGTGAGACCTGGTAGAACGAAGCCAACCTGTTCATCTGGTTGATCGCTTCTTGACGGTGCTTCTCCGCCCTGACGGCGGCGCCGTACTCCTCGTTCCCCTCGACCCGCTTCGGAGAGGGGATGTCCTCCACCGCTTTCGGATCGGTGCGGGTGTCCCGGGGCGGCATGGAGGCGCGCACGGACGACAGCCCCGCACCGGCCGAGGCCATATGGGTGCTGGCGGCAGCAGCGAAGTCCGAGAGCTTATGGGTGTCATTGACCAGACTCTTGCCCCACTTACGAAACGCCTGCCCCGCCTCGCCCTCCCAGTCGACCCTGTCGATGTGCCCACCAAGCTCCCGGGCAGCCGCAGCAATCGCGTTCCGCGCGCCCTGCAACGCCTCCCCCGCGCTCTCCATGTCCGCCGGATCGGCCTGCTCGACCAAGTCGATCATGTCGTTGAGGCGGTGTCCTTCGAAGCCCATCAGGACCACCCTGCATCGGACTTGTCGCTGCCGTGGCCGCCCTGTGCGTCGGGCTTGCCGCTTCGCTCGCGCCCGTCCGGCATCTCCTCACGCCCGACCCTCGTCTGGATCGCCCAGAAGCGCTGCCGCAGGTCCTCTTCAAGGTTGTCGAAGCCCACGTCGGCGCCGTGCACGGCGATCCCCATGGCGTCGATCTGGTCGCCCAGCATCTTGGAGAGCGAGGTCAGCCGCTCGTGGACCTGGTCGTACTGCGAGTACAGCCCGTCCGCCTCGGGAAAGGAGCTGCCCGCGCCGCTGAAGGATGCGCGGGAGACCTTCTGCGCGCCGACCTTCGACGCACCGCCGGCTGAGCCCTCGAACTCTGTGAGAAGCGTGTTGATGCGCTGCCGGAACGTCTTCAACGCTTCCAGCCCGCGCTTGACATCGGCGCCTGACGCCCCCGTGGCACCCCCGTGCACGTCCGCAGAAAGCACTGGGCCTTCCCTCCCCGTTACCCGCCTGCCCGACCCTCTCGTGATCGCGGTGTGGCTGGTGGTCACTTATCGTGCATGTGTCACTCTAGTCACACTGTGTGTGACATCCAACTGGGTTACACAGTGCGGCGGTTGGGATCAAGCCACGTCACTCCGGACCGCAGCCCCCCAAAAGCCTCCACCCACCACAACTGGGTGCGGACGAAGGTGGCCGTCGGCCATCAAGGTCGAGCTTCAGTTCGATCAACACCGGCTGCGCGCAGTGGCGTTGCTACGTTGACATGGCACGCTCCCAACCGGGAGAGACACATCGAGCGCACGGGGGAAGGGGCTCGCGCATGGCATGGGACGAATGGGAGCAGCTGAAGTCTCAGGCGGCGGAGCGGCAGTCGGCGCACATGCAGCTGAACCAAGCCGAGCCGGGCATGGGGGGCAGCACCACACCGGACCCTGCCTCCTACGGCGATCTCCGCGTCGCCCAGAACGATCTGGCGAAGATCGGTGATCACGCCTTCAAGCTGTACGACCGCCTGTGGAAGGAGGGCCGGGGCGCACTTTCCGGCAGTGACAAGGCAGCGGCTGATCTCACTGGGCAAGGCTTCGCTCTGGGCTCCGCACTCCAGCACGTGTCGACGCGCTGGGACGAACAGCTCAAGTCCCTGCGGGACGCCTGCGCTCACATCGCCAACCACATGCAGGTCACCAAGAAGTTGCATGCCAACGACGAGCATTACATCCGACGCCAGATGAGCAGCATCGACACCCTCGACACCGGCTTCGACGAGCAGGTCGCCAAGCACGGCAAAGACAATCCCATCTACGGCCCGCCGAAGAATAAGGACAACTGATGGATCTCGATGCGCTCCGCTTCGCGGAATTCAAGCTGCTCGAAGAGGCCGTCAGTGACTGGTTGAAGATGGTCGACAAGCTCGACCGGCTCAAGGAAGCGGCTGAGAAAGGGCTGACGGGTGCGGCCAAGAAGGCCGACTGGACTGGGTACAACGCTACCGTCTCAAAGGAGTTCATTGGCAAGACGGCGGGAGAGTTCACGGACGCGCACACGCAGGCCCAAAGTATCACCAGGATTCTGCGGGACACTCTGGGCGAGTTGCAGAAGTACCAGGAACAGCTCCTCGGTCTCCTTTCGGACGGCGCGAAGAAGAACTTGACGGTATCGTCGAGCGGCAGCAGCTTCACTGTCGTCATGAACATTCACCCTGATAGCGCCGCCAAGGGCAAATCGGTACCAGAACATGACCAGGCTGCGGTCGACACTCTTCGCGATGACATTCAGAAGGTTTTGGAGCAGGCTACCAACAGCGACACCTCCGCGGGTAAGTCGCTCAAGGCGATCGCGGACCTCAGCAGGTTCGGATTCGCCGACGCCAAGTACAAGAGCAGAGACACTGCGGTGGTGGCCATGGAGGAGGCCGAGAGGCTCTCCAAGCTGGCGAAGAAGGATCCGTCCGACCTGACCGTCGCGGAGTTCGACCGACTTAACTTCGGCCTCAAGGAGTATGCGGACGACGCACTGTTCGCGGAGCAGTTCGCCACCAAGCTGGGCGCGAAGGGGACGTTGGAGTTCTGGGCCGACATCAACGACCCGGATGCAAATCCTGAGTTGAACTACGCGAGGCACGGAAAGTTCGACGACCTTCAGAAGAACCTCAGTCTCACATTGGCCACCGCTACCCAGAGCGATTCGCTCGGTATGACCGAGTGGACGAGCAAAGTTGTGGACCTGGGTAACAAGCCCGTCGGGAGCAACGGGCCCATGGGATTCCAAGTCATGAGTAACCTGATGCGTTGGGGTAACTACGACGACCAGTTCTTGACCCACTACGGCTCTCGGCTGATGGCGACCGAGAAGAGGATGACGGGGAACGGTGAAGGCGGAGCGTGGCGGCGCAGTGGGACGGACCTGCATCTGAACCGTACGGGGAGCGATACCGGGTGGGACCCGATGGCCGGCTACATGAAGGGCCTGTCGAACAGCCCCGACGCCGCTACGTCCTTCTTCAACGCCGAGTTCATCTCCAAGGACGACGAGGGGAACCCTTTCAAGCGTGAGGTGGACGGGGAAAAGAAGCCTGCAACCCTGTCTAATTTCCAGTATCTCTTCGAAGAACGGGACTGGCCTGCAGACACGGACAGCAAGGGGGAGAGCAGTGACACGGGGCGCAACAATTTTGCTCTTGCTCTCGAAGCAGCCGCTACAGGGCACCCCGCAGGAGAAATGCCGACTCCAGATACTCCAGCCCACAATGCAGAGCAAGCCAAGCTCGTGGAGAGTCTCTTCTCCTCGGTGTCCGAGAAGCCGAGCCGCCTGACCGACAACGGCTATATGTCAGACAGCATGGGACAGATTGCCGCAGAGTACATGCCTGACATTCATCGCGGGCTTCACCCCGGCTCCGTAGGAGAGAAAGAGCTGTTCCCTGTCGCCGGCTCCGCGGCGAAGCTGCAGGAATCCGACATCACACAGTTCCTGTACACCGTCGGAAGGAACCCCGAAGGTTACACGGCCGTGAATCTGGGGCAGCACGGCTACACTGCCTCTATGATGGAATATCACTTCAAGAATCCGGATGCATACATCAATGATCCGGATTTCACGCGCGCCGAAAACTTGAAGAAAACAATTGAAGATGTCGCACGCGCCGGAGGCGAAATCGAGGGCACCCTGGGTGCGGGGCGAGCTTACGAAATCGAATTGGAACAGGGAACTAAGGACAGTGATTACAACAAGGTCATCGATACAGTGGGCACCTGGGGGGGTACGGCCGTAGGCATCGGGATTGGCCTCGGCACAGCACCGCTCATCGGACCAGGTGGGGTCATCGTCGGAGGTGTCACCGGAACTGCAGCAGACCAAATCATCGGTGGCCTGGTGGATGGATCATTGAAGGACAACGCTGAAGACGTGCTCTACCGAAACGGCAAAGAGCTGAATGACACTCGTAACTCCACATATGCCCTGATCGAAGAGTCCGCCAGAGAGGCTGGAAAGAGGTCACACAATCCTTCACCTCACATCGTGAGATCTGCCGCGTCCGCCGCCGAGCAGGGATTTAATAACGCACATGTGAACATTAAAGACTACATCGAAGGACAAGGCCTCCCAAGGGAACTCGGATAAGGGCTACATTAAGTGATCAGCATTCCTAAAACATACCGCGCCCCTATCGCTCTGACGGTCGCAGCCAGCCTGGCGGTAGGCATCGTGTACCTATCGGGCATCTCGACTTCAGAAGATCGAGCCACCGTAAAAGCGGCCGATTCCTGTAGTTCACTCAAGACGGATCGGGCGATCACGGCATTGAACCGAGCACTCCCGAACCGATCCGAGTACTCCTTCGATGAAGACCCCGAGGAAGCCCGGCCGGTAGAAGCCACTGATACTTACTCGAACAGCTGCTTCGTCCGCGCCGACCGAGACATTCTCCTCAGCGCCAGGGCGCGCATGATGGTCGCCGAGCCCCCCAACACTTGGGAGGAGGAGGTCTTCAAGGACGTATCGAGCGGGGGGCGCCGGGTGACAGGCTTCGCAGCAGGCATCCGAGGACTTGCATCACCCGAAAAGGCGGCGGTATTCATCCCCTGTGTGCCAAAAGGAGAGATCCCCGGGGGCGGCTACAACCTCAGCGTCGTCGTAGACCTGAAGGAGCGCGGTGATGTCAGCGATGCCAAGCTGAGGGAGGACCTGATCAGTTTGACGCTCAGCGCCGCTAATTACGCACACAAGTCATCCAAATGCACGCTGCCATCGAGAATCTAGGATTCTTGGCGGAGAAGATAATTCAGACCCGTCGACGTCGCCGCGCATCCCGTACAGCCACCCCCACCCCACCGAGCCCCGCCACCGCAACCAACGCCCCCACCACGGCGTACGTGGCCAGGCGGGCTGTTCGCTCCTCTGTGGTCTCACCCAGGTGGAGTTTCGCGGGTGTTGGGGCATCGGCGCGGGTTACTCCTTCTCGGGGAGTCGGAGATTCGAGAGGGCGTTCGTCCTCCGTCAGGGCGCGGGTCGGGTCTGCGATGCCCCAGCCGACCAGGCGGTCGTGGCCGGCCACCGAGCGTTCTGCTGTCTGTTGGATCTGGGCCGTGATCTGACGGGGAGTCCAGGTGCGGTGCTTGGACTTGATGAGGGCCGCCAGGCCCGCGACGTATGGGGCCGCGAAGCTCGTGCCGCTGTCGGCGCAGTGACCGCCCCCCGGGACCGTGGAGATCATGTCGACTCCCGGGGCCGCCACGTCGACGAAGTCGCCCGACTGGGAGAAGGCGGCCCGTTCGTTGTTGCGGTCCGAGGCGGCAACCGCGAGCACGCCCTTGTAGGACGCGGGGTAGGTCTTCTTGATGTTGCCGCCCAGGCCGTCGTTGCCCGCTGAGGCGACGACCACCCGTCGCCGGTCGAGCGCCCTGTCCACCGCCCGCTTCAGTTCCGGCGCGGGCTCCGCCGCGTTGGCCGTGTCCTGGGAGATGTTGATGACGTCCGCGTCGGCGTCGACCGCGTGGTCGATGGCTTTGGCGAGCGTTGCCGCGGTGCCGTTGCCCTCCGCGTCGTTCTGCGTGATCGGGATGATCGTCGCGTCCGGGGCGAGGCCCACGAAACCCGTGCCTTTGGCGGGGCGTGCCGCGATGATGCCTGCCACGCGGGTGCCGTGACCGACTCGGTCCGTCGTGCCGTTCGCCTTGCCCCGGTCGACCTTCTCGCCCTTCCCGTTCTTGGCGGGGAGAAAGTTGCGGCCACGGGACGCGTCCACCGCGGCCTTCAACTGCGGGTTCTTTGTGTCCACGCCGGTGTCGATCACCGCTACGCGCACCCCCTTGCCCCTTGACTGGCGCCACAGTTCGTCCAGGAGTACGCGTTGCAGGGACCAGGGACGTCCCTCGTACTTCTTGGACGGGAACGTGCACTGGCCGGTCGGTGACGACGGGTCGGCGCCGGCCGGCGTCGGCGTCGCCACGGCGAGGGCCAGCGCGGCCGTGACCGCCCCGGCAGCCCTCCTCGCGCCACGGGAACGTACGACGGATGCGTTCGTCATCTCAGCGGCCCCCATGCCTCAGGAGCCCTGCGGCTGGCGTGCCGCGGCCGTCGACAGGCGTGGGCCTGTGGGCAGGAACTTCGACCAGGCCGCAGGGACCGGTGTCACGTCCTTCTCCCCGTAACCGAGACGCGTCTGCGCTTGTTGCGCCTCCTGCTGTTGCTGCTCGCGCTGCTTCGCGGAGGTGCCGATGCCCGCATCGTCGGTCGCGCTGTCGCTGTTGGACTGCATGGCGTAGCGCAGGCCAGTGTCGGTGACCAGGAAGATGCCTCCGGCCTTGGTCTCGGAGCCGAGGAACTGGCGGTAGAGCTGGCCCGAGCCCGGCGTGACGTACGCACTGGACGAACCGGTGGGGAGCGTGGCCGGGAAGTCGGTGCCGACCCAGGTGCTGAGGGTGGTCGTGCCGTCGTCGGCGTCGACGTCGCGCAGGACGTTGCAGACGGTGTTGCGGCTGCCGTGCGTGGTGGATGCTTCGTTGGCGGCCCTCGGCGCCTCACGCGGCCAGTTGTTGCCCGCCCCGAACTCCTCCGTCTCGGGGCTGAAGGCCGCGGCGCTCAATTGCCGGGCCCGGCCGTTCTGTCCGAGGCCGACCAGGTCGGGGCTGCTGAGGAGCAGTTTCGCGGTGAAGTCGGAGATCGGGGCGATCCGCCCCTGCAGGACCACGTAGTGCTGGGGGCCTTCGCCGTCGGTCGCTTTGAGAATCATGCCGACCTTGTCCGCCGCATCGTCCTGCAGGCCCGGCACCTTGGCGTCGGTGCCCGGGGTGCCATCGATCTCGGGAAAGGCGATCCCGTCTCTCTGGCGCAGGGTGTCGAGCCACTGTTTGGAGACCTTCTGCGGTTCGCGACCGGACCCCACGAGGACGCGCAGGAGGAGACCGCGCTCCTCCTTCTCCGAGATCCGGTACGCCCTGCCGCGGGCGTCGACCACGTAGCGTGTCCTGTCCGGACCCACGACGTACAACAGCTGGCCGCCCCGCAGGCGTTCACGGCCCTCGGTCCTGCTCCGGTCCCGGTCCCCGAGAACGAACGCCGCCTTCTGCATGCTGCTGCCGCCCTCGACCGGGCGTTCACAGACCGCCCAGCGCTTGGCGGAGCCGGCTTCCGACGCCGAGGGCAGCCGGTCGGGGGCGTACGGAATGCCGATGGTGGCGCCGTGCGGGATCTTGCCCTTGTCGAGCACGGACTCGTCGACGTTGATGACCTCGCCCTTGTCGGAGTCGAGGAGGAGCTTCGCCGAGGCCATGTTGAGGACCGGGTGCAGTTGGGGCTTGCCGTGGGTCTCCAGGACGACGTAGCGGGTCGTCGAGTCGCTCGCGATGATTACGTGTTTCTTGGGATCGTCCCAACCCGGTTTGGCCGCCGGCCGGAACATTCCCCACGCGCCGAAGACGGCCAGGACGATCACCGCGACGATGAGGCCGGGCACCACCGCACGCAGCGGGCGAGGCGCTCCCTCCTCCGAGCCCGAGGGTGAGGGCTGGATGAATGCGGCCAGCGTGCGGCGCTTCGCGAAGATGTACGCGTTGAGTTCGTCCCGCCGTGATGCCATGCGTGTCCGGTTCTCCCCGTGAGCGACCTGAGTGGCTGCTGCTCCCCCGTGCGGTGGCGGGCCACGCCCCCGTACTCCGCTGTCGGGCCGGGCCCTACTATGCCTGTTGAGTAATCGCACGTGCGGGCTGGGTGAGGTTATTGGGCCTCAAGCGCCTTGCCCACAAGGGTGGTTCGGGAGAATTGCGGGGGTTGGTCTCTTGGCTTCTACGTCGCGCAGGCGGACGGACAGACGTGCGTTGTCCCGTACGGGGGGACGTACGGGACAACGCACGGAGTCCGCGACCAGGATGCGGACGCAGACGCAGACGCCGTCAGGGAGCACCTCGCCAGGGACGTCAAGCACACCCGGGGACCCTTCACTCCATTTACGGTCGCCATCACGCCAGTTGGGGTCATTCCGCCTGCTACGTCTCGTGCTGCTGCAGGTCGCCGCCGCTCTGCTCGTCGTGGCCTGGATCATCGGGCCACTGGCGCTCGCCACGGCATCCGTTGTCGCCGCGGTGTTGGTGCTGTTCGCCGTCGCCCGGCGCCGCGGTCGGCCCTTGCATGAATGGCTGCGTACTGCACGGGCGTTGCGGTCCCGACAACGCGGCGTCGCGGAGAGAGCGATACCACCGGGGACAGACCCTGCTTTCGCCCCGGCGGTCGAGTGCGATCCTGCCCTGCGTACATACGCATACAGCGGCCGGGACCGTCGTCAGGTCGGAATGGTCGGCGACGGGACGTTCGTCACCGCGGTGCTTCAGGTGGAGTCGGACGTGACGGCGCTGCGGCCCGAGCGCAGCAGGCAGCCGCTGCCGGTGAGCCTGGTGCGGGACGCCCTCGATGTGGACGGCATCCGGCTCGCATCCGCTCAGATCGTGCTGCACACTCAGCCCGCCCCCGCCCTGAACCTGCCCCAACAATCCCTGGCCGTCAGCAACTACGCCCCGTTGCAGGCCCTCACGGGTGCGCCCGCCGTACGGATCACCTGGGTCGCCCTCAAGCTCGATCCCGAGCTGTGCCCCGAGGCCGTGGCAGCGCGCGGGGGAGGTCTGGCCGGGGCTCAGAAATGCGTGGTGCGCGCCGCCGACCAACTGGCGAGCCGCATGAAGGGGGCCGGATTCCACGTGACCGTCCTGAACGAGGAAGAGGTGGCCTCCGCCATCGCCACCTCTGCCTGCGCCAATCCCTTGGTGACGGCCCAGGCCAACCGGACCGAGGCTCCGGAGCGCAGAACAGAGGAATCCCCGCGCACGTGGCGCTGTGACAACCGGCGCCATACCACGTACTGGGTGAAGCGCTGGCCGCAATTGGGGGGCTCCGGAGGGCCCGCGCTGCCGCAGCTCGTGGCCCTGCTCACCGCAGTTCCGGCGCTGACCACAACCTTCAGTCTCACCCTCGGACACGGCGCGCGGCAGGAGATCGCTCTGCGCGGTCACCTACGGGTGACCGGGCGCGGCGATGCCGAACTCGTCACCGCTAGGCGCTCTTTGGAGCAGGCTGCCCGGCAGGCCGGAACGGGGCTGGTGCGCCTGGATCGTGAACAGCTGCCGGGGATGCTCGCCACGCTGCCGCTCGGGGGTGCTCGCTGATGGCTGTCCCGACTCCCGCGGTCACGGGTTCCCCGGGCGAGCGGGCCAGGGGCTCGTTCGCGGCCGCCATGCGCGGCGGGTTCGGGCTGATCGGCCCTCGCCACGGAAGGCACGCGCTCTCCGCCGACCAGGTGGACGCGCTCGCGCTGCCGATCGGTGACGACGGGGTCGTGATAGGCGCGGACGCGCAGGGTCGGCCCGCGACCCTTGGCGTCAATCGGCCCACGCCCTACGACATTCTCTTCATCGGAGGGCTGTGGACGGCACAGGTCATCGCTTTCCGGGCCGCCGCTACCGGGGCGCGGGTGGCCGTGGAGACCGGGCGGGCCGGGGCTTGGGCGCAGTTGGTGCGGGCGCTGGGGGTCGGGCCCAGTGGGATGGCTGTGCATGATGTGGGGCGGGTGCCGCCCCTGGGGGCTTCGGCGGGGAGTCCTGTGCTTGTTGTGCGGGACTGCGGCATGCGGCCGCCTCGGGGGCGGGTCGTGTCCGGGCCATGGCAGTCGGTGCTGACCGTGTTGCCCTATCTGAGTCCCGTCGCCCCCCGGCTCATCCGGCAGGCCCGGCTCGTGGGGGTGCAGCGGGTGTCGCCGGACGAAGCCGTGCAGATCGGGCGGTCGCTGGGGTTGCCCGGCGGGGACGTCGATTCGCTGCCCACGCTCGCGGACGGTGTGACCTTGTGGTGTGCCGACCGTGACCGGCAGTACGTGATGACGCAGGCCACCGACGCCGAGACCGGATTGTTGGGTACCGCTCGGCGGATGGACTGAGTCGGCCCAGGCGGGGGCAATTCGGGGTGCGGTGTCGCCCGTTGGGGCTTTTGTCCGGGGCCGTTTGGTGTGTGCCGGTCCCCTCTGGGCGGGACGTGACGCAATGGACAGCACGGTGGGGTGGACTGCCCTGCCGTGCTCGTGGTTTTGGTGATTAGGCTGGGACGGGGCGCGACGCCAGAACCCGTGAGCGGGTCGGCGCGTCCCTCAACGGGGAGAGCCAGGCGGATCGGACGACAGGAACGGTCGCCCCCCACCACGGCACGAGGGTGCTCGACCACACCAGGAGGCATTGTGAACAGCGATCGGGACGAGATCCGCGGGGGCTGGGAATCACCCGTCGATGATCAGTCCGACGCGGAGTCCGCTGCCGAGACGACGGGCGAGTTCACCATCGACTATGCGGCGCCCGCCTGGTACACGCAGAACGCTTCGGGGAGTGCGGGGGAGACGCCTTCCGCGTCGCCCGTTTCTTCTCCGCCTGTCTCGTCGGAACCGGCTGTCTCGTCGGAACCGGCTGCCCCGTCGGAACCGGCTGCCCCGTCTGTGCCGTCTGCTCCGGTGTCGCCGCCGGTCTCGTCGGATCCGGCTGCCTCCGGGCCTCTGCCTTCCTTCTCCGCCCCTCCGGCACCGCCTGTGAGTCCGCCTTCGGCCGGTGTGCCCAGTGTCGTTCCGAAGCTGCCTGTGGGGAGTGGGTTTCAGCTTGCGGCTCCGGCTCCTGCTCCTGCTCCTGCTCCTGCTCCTGCTCCGGACGAGGCGGGTGGCGAAGTTGCGGAGGAGGTTGCCGCGGCGCCTGCGCCGTCTGTGGCTTCCGGTGCCGCCGACTGGAGCGGGGCCCTTGCCGGACCTGCCGCCTCGGTGCACGTGACGGGCGTCGTGCCGAAGGACGAGGTTGACGCTTTGGTCGAGGCCAAGGATGAGGTCGCGGCTGGTGACGGGCCCGTCGCACCCGTCGCACCCGTCGATGAGAGCTTCGGAAGTGGTGATCTTGAGAGTGGCGCCACCATGCGGTTCTCCGCTCACGCCCTCAAGCAGGAGATCGAGGAGCGTGCCGCCGCTGCTGAGGCGCCCAAGGCCGCTGAGGGTTCCGATGAGGGTGAGTCCCTCGATGGCGTTGGCGATGACGAAGACGCTGATGGTCCGGATGGGCTCGACGAGGGGCAGGAGGCGGGTGACGGTGACGGCGACAGTGGCGCGGACGAGGCCGACTCCGGCGTCGTAGCTGTCGACGCCGATTCCACTGGTTCCGTCAGCGATGCCGTGCCTCAGGACGTCGCGCCTGCCGCGGGCGACGCCCCCGTGCAGGATTCCGTGCCGCCCTCGTGGACTCCGCCGCCGCCCTCGCCGCAGACCGGGCTTCCGCCGTTGCCGCCCGCCTACCAGCCCGCGGCTCCGGCCTCGGCGCCCCAGTGGCCCGCGCCCCAGCCGACTCCGCCCCCGGCGCAGCAGCCGGTCCAGCCCGCGCCGCCCGCACCCGCACCCGAGCCCGTACAGGCCCAGGCGCCGCAACCGGCGCCGGGCGCCTGGACCACGCCCACCGCCCCGGTCACCCCGGCCGCCCCGGTCACCCCGGTCACCCCGGTCACCCCGGCCGAGACGCCGACGCCCGAGACGCCGCAGGCGGGCTACGGATTCCCGCAGTCCGCACCCGTCCCGCCCGCCTCACCCGTCGTACCCGGCGCGCCCTTCGCCTCCGCGCCGCCGCCGCCCGCTCAGGGCTCCGTTCCCGCGCCCGCTCCGGCCCCGCCCGCTCCCGTCGCGCCCAACCCGCCCGTACAGGGCGGTAGTTACGGGTTCCCCCAGCCGCCCGTGCCGCAGGGGCAGCAGCAACCCTTCCCCGGACAGCCGCCTGTTCAGCCGCAGCAGCAGCCGCAGCAGTCCCAGCCGTATCCGACCCCTCAGCCTCAGCCGCCCGCCCCCCAGCCCGGTGGGTACGGCTTCCCTCAGCAGCCGCAGCCGCCGCAGGAACCGCAGCCGCAGCCGCCCGTCGACCCCCGTACCGGTGCCGCCTGGCCGCAGCCCGTCCAGCACGACCAGCGGGAGCGGACCAACCCCGGCGCCCCACTCGGTTACACCGCCGCAGTCGAGCTGTCCTCCGACCGGCTGCTGCGCAACAACAAGCCGAAGGCCAAGAGCAGCAGGCCCGCAGGCGGCGGCTCGCGGTTCAAGCTCGGCGGCAAGAAGGAAGAGGCCGAGCGGCAGCGCAAGCTGGAGCTGATCCGGACGCCCGTGCTGTCCTGCTACCGGATCGCCGTCATCAGCCTCAAGGGCGGCGTCGGCAAGACGACGACCACCACCGCCCTCGGCTCCACCCTCGCCACCGAGCGGCAGGACAAGATCCTCGCCATCGACGCCAACCCCGACGCCGGTACGCTCGGCCGTCGCGTGCGGCGCGAGACCGGGGCCACCATTCGTGACCTCGTCCAGGCGATCCCGTACATCCACTCGTACATGGACATCCGGCGCTTCACCTCGCAGGCGCCGTCCGGGCTGGAGATCATCGCCAACGACGTCGACCCGGCCGTGTCGACCACGTTCAACGACGAGGACTACCGGCGCGCGATCGACGTACTGGGGAAGCAGTACCCGATCATCCTGACCGACTCCGGTACGGGGCTGCTGTACAGCGCCATGCGGGGCGTTCTGGACCTCGCCGATCAGCTGATCATCATTTCGACGCCTTCCGTGGACGGCGCGAGCAGTGCGTCGACGACGCTGGACTGGCTGTCCGCGCACGGGTACGCGGACCTCGTCTCGCGGTCCATCACCGTCATCTCCGGTGTGCGCGAGACCGGGAAGATGATCAAGGTGGACGACATCGTGTCGCACTTCGAGACGCGGTGCCGGGGTGTTGTCGTCATTCCATTCGACGAGCATCTCGCCGCCGGCGCCGAGGTCGATCTCGACATGATGCGGCCGAAGGTGCGGGAGGCGTACTTCAACCTCTCCGCGATGGTTGCCGAGGACTTCGTGCGGGCTCAGCAGAAGCAGGGGCTGTGGACGTCGGACGGGAATCCGCCGCCGCATCTGGCTCCGCCGATGCCGGGGCAGCAGGGGCAGCAGGGGTACGGGGGGCAGGTGCCGCAGCCGCAAGCGCAGCCTCAGCCCCAGCCGGGGCAGCAGCCTCAGCCGTACGCTCCGGGGCAGCCGCAGCCGTACGCTCAGCCGCAGCCTCAGGTGCCTCAGCAACCGCAGCCCGATCCGGAGCCCTATCCGCAGCAGCCGGGTGCTCCGCAGGGGTGGCCCGCTCAGCCGCCGCAGGCCCAGCAGCCTCAGCAAGGCCAGCCGCCGCAGGCCGTGCAGCCCGGGGCGCCGTTCCAGCCCGGGGCGCCGTTCCAGCCGGGTGGGCCTCAGCAGCCGCCGCCCCCTCCGCAGCAGCAGCAGTAGCCGCCGCCAGACCCCTAGTGGGCCCGCACCGTCCCCCGGTGCGGGCCCACCGGCGTTCCGGAACGCCTGCCCACAGCGGGAGCCGACAGCGGCAACCCCACCCGCCACCCCCTCACCAGCCAAGCGTCACCGGTCTCTACCAATGCGGGGAACGTCTCGGTCAACTCGTTGTTTCCGCAGGCCACATGGGGTTCACCCGCCGTTGACGTGCGCAGACTGGCGCTGGTAAACACACATCAACCAGCTGACGTTTCTTGATCCACCAGCGTGCAACCAGCCATCCCTGCGCGAGCGATGACGCGAGGTCACCGACCCATGGACACACAAGAACAGCACGGCAGATCAGCAGTACCGAAGAGAGCGGCACGCCCGCCCCGCCCGCGCGGCCGTCTGCGGATCGTGATTGCCGGTGGGGCCGCCGCGTTCACTCTGACGGCCGGTCTTGCCACGCCTCTCAATCCGGCACCTCAGCAGGCGGCGGCCAAGGACGGCGGCAAGAAGGTCCTCACCGTCGCCGTGGCCCAGAGCGTCGACTCGCTCAGCCCATTCCTCGCCCAGCGGCTGCTCAGCACCAGCCTGCACCGGCTGACGTACGAGTATCTGACGAACTACGACGCGAAGACCAACAAGGCGATCGACGGCTTCGCCACCGACTGGAAGCCGTCCGCCGACAAGCTGACCTGGACGTACACCATCCGGGGCGACTCCAAGTGGTCGGACGGCAAGCAGGCCACCGCCGAGGACGCCGCCTGGACGTTCAACAAGGTGATGTCCAGGGAAGGCACCGCCACCGCGAACTCCAACTTCGTCACCAACTTCAGGAAGGTGACCGCCCCCAGCCCCACCAAGCTGGTCATCGAGCTCAAGAAGCCGCAGGCCACGATGGCCGCGCTGGATGTGCCGATCGTTCCCAAGCACGTCTGGGAGAAGGTCGACGACATCTCGAAGTTCAACAACGACAAGGACTTCCCCGTCGTCGGCAACGGCCCGTTCATCCTGACGGACTACAAGGTCGACCAGTACGTGAAGCTGAAGGCCAACAAGAACTTCTGGCGTGGTCCGGCCAAGTTCGACGAGCTGGTCTTCCGGACGTACAAGGACCAGGACGCGGCCGTCTCCGCCCTCAGGAAGGGTGAGGTGTCGTTCGTCGCCGGGCAGCCCGCGCTCACGCCGGCGCAGGCCGCCTCCCTGAAGAACGAGGACAACATCAAGGTCAACGAGGGTCCGGGGCGGCGCTTTTTCGCGCTCGCCACGAACCCGGGGGCCAAGACCAAGGACGGCAAGAAGTTCGGCGACGGGAACCCAGCCCTCCTGGACAAGAAGGTCCGCCAGGCGCTCTTCCTCTCCGTCGACCGCGCGGCGCTCGTCGACAAGGTGTTCCAGGGACACGCCGTCGAGGGCGCGGGGTACATTCCGCCGCGCTTCTCCGAGTACGCCTGGAAGCCGTCGGCGGAGCAGGAGCTGACGTACGACCCGAAGAAGGCCGTCCGGCTCCTCGACGAGGCGGGCTACCAGAAGAACGACAACGGCCAGCGCGTCGGCAAGGACGGCAAGCCGCTCGAGTTCCGCATCCTGTGCCACGCCACCGACCCGAACGACAAGGCCGTGGGCAAGTACCTGAAGGAGTGGTGGGGGGACATCGGGATCGGGCTCAAGGTCAACTGCCTCGACGACGTGTCCGTGCCCTGGTACGCCGGTGAGTACGACCTCGCCTTCGACGGGTGGTCCGTCAACCCCGACCCCGACTTCGTGCTCGGCATCCACACCTGCGCCGCGCTGCCGGTGAAGGCCAAGGAGAGCGCGTCCACCGACAACTTCATCTGCGACAAGAAGTTCGACGGACTGTATGACAAGCAGCTCGCCGAGTACGACCAGGGCAAGCGGGCCGACACCGTCAAGCAGATGCAGTCGTGGCTGTACGACTCGGGCTACATGAACGTCCTCGCGTACCCGAACGCCGTCGAGGCCTACCGCACCGATCAGATCAAGTCCATCACCACCATGCCGACGGCCGCGGGCAACATCTTCGGCCAGGACGGATATTGGAGCTGGTGGTCCGCCGTGCCCGCGGATGGGAAGAGTTCCTCCAAGGACGGCAGCTCGACCGGTGTCATCATCGGTATCGCCGCTGCCGCGGTGGTGCTCGTGGGCGGCGGAGTCCTGTTCGCCCTGCGCCGCCGTTCGACCGCAGAGGACCGCGAGTAACGCATGACCGCTGACAGCAATCCCGCTCTGCTCGACACCGAGGGCCCGCCGGGCCCCGGGGCCGACGGCGATCCGGCCGAGGCCGGGCCGCCGTCGGCCCGCGGGCCGCGCGCCCGCGACACCCGTGCCTACCTCCTCTATGTGGCGGGCAAGCTCGGCGGCGCGATCGTGTCGCTGTTCGCCGTGCTCGTCACCAGCTTCTTCCTGTTCCGGCTGATCCCCGGCGACCCCGTCAAGCAGATGACGGGCGGCAAGCGCGTCTCGGCCGAGCAACTGGCCGCGATGCGCAAGGAGTTCGGCCTCGACAAGTCGGTCATGGCCCAGTTCTGGGACTACACCGGCAATGTCCTGGGCGGCGACTTCGGCACGTCGTACCAGTTCCACGCCCCCGTCATGGACAAGATCACCGATGCGCTGCCCGCGACGCTGCTCCTCACCGGAACGGCGTACGTGCTCTATACCGTCATCGGCATCTGGCTGGGCACGCGCACCGCCTGGCACAACGGCAAGCTCGGCGACCGCTTCAACACCGGGCTCGCCCTGACGCTCTACTCGGTGCCGTCGTTCTGGCTCGGCCTGCTCCTGATCATCGTCTTCGCGGTGGGGATCGGACCGATCCCCGGGATGTTCCCGACCGGTGGTCTGGAGTCCGGGGGCGAGACCGGTTTCGCGTACGTCGTCGACGTCGCGCACCACATGGTGCTCCCGGTGATCACACTGGTCGCCGTCGGGTACGCGCAGACCCTGCTCGTCATGCGGTCCTCGCTGCTCGACGAGATGGGCAGCGACTATCTGACGACCGCGCGCGCCAAGGGCCTCAGGGACGATCTCGTACGGCGGCGGCACGCCGTACCGAACGCGATGCTGCCGACCGTCACGCTCATGTTCGTCAATCTCGGCACGGTGGTGGCGGGCGCGATCCTCGTCGAGACCGTCTTCTCCTGGCCGGGCCTCGGCGGACTGTTCTACTCGGCGCTGAGCGTGCCCGACCTGCCGCTGGTGCAGGGGCTCTTCTTCGTCTTCTCCACCGCGGTGATCCTGATGAACACCCTGGCCGACGTGATCTATCCGCTGCTCGATCCCCGGGTGGGCCGATGACGACCGAATCCGCACCGACCACCCCCGGGGCGACCGCGAAGAGCGCGCGGTCGCTGGCCTGGACGCGCAGGCGGCACTCCGCCGCCCGCTTCTGGCGCGAGTACCGCACGCACAAGGCCGGGCTCTTCGGCCTCGCCGCGCTCGTCCTGATCGGCCTCGCGGCGGTCTTCGCGCCGCTGCTCGTCGGCTCGGACGCGCAGAGCGTGACCGAAGCGCCGGGCAAGCCGATGGAGTCACCGAGCGGCGAATTCCCGCTGGGCACCGACCAGTTCGGGCGCGACCTGCTCGGCCTCCTGGTGTGGGGCGCGCGCATCTCGCTCTCCGTGGGGCTGCTCGCCGCGGTCCTCTCCGTCGCCATCGGCACGCTCGTCGGGATCACGGCCGGGCACTTCAAGGGCTGGTACGCCACCGTCATCATGCGCGTCACCGACTGGTTCCTCGTGATGCCGACGCTGGTCCTCGCCATCGCCCTGGCCTCCGTGATGTCCCGTTCGATCTGGACGATCATCCTGGCGATCGGCGTGACGACCTGGCCGACGACGGCGCGCCTGGTGCGCGCCCAGACCCTCGCGGTGGAGTCCCGCCCCTACATCGAGCGCGCCCAGGCCCTCGGCGGCGGCCACGGCCACATCATGACCCGGCACGTGCTTCCCAACGTCATGCCGCTCGTCCTCGCCCAGACCACCCTGGTCATCTCCAGCGCCATCCTCACCGAGGCCACGCTCGCCTTCCTCGGCCTCGGCGACCCGACCAACGTCTCGTGGGGCGGCCTGCTGCAGGACGCGCGCGAGGCGGGCGCGGTCAGCGCCGGGCACTGGTGGTACCTCGCCCCGCCCGGTCTCGCCATCGCGATCGTCGCGCTGGCGTTCACGCTGTGCGGCCGCGCCGTGGAATCCGTGCTCAACCCCAGGCTGGGGGCCTCCCGTTGAACGACGTACAGACCACTGAGCCCCATCGCCTCCTCGACGTGCGCGACCTCGAAGTGACGTACGCCAACGGCGCCGCCGCCGTCCGAGGCGTCAGCCTGCACGTCGAAGCGGGTCACAAGCTGGGCGTCGCCGGCGAGTCGGGGTGCGGCAAGTCCACGCTCGCGCTGGCCCTGCTGCGCCTCCTGCCCGCCGGAGCGAAGGTGTCCGGCGAGATCCTGCTCGACGGTGAGGACGTCCTCGCCATGAAGTGGGGGCGGGTCCGTGCGGTGCGCTGGGCGGGCGCGTCGATCGTCTTCCAGGGCGCGATGCACTCGCTGAACGCCGTGCACCGCATCGGCGACCAGATCGCCGAGCCGATCCTGCTGCACAAGAAGGCGACGCAGGCGGGCGCCAAGCGGAAGGTCGGCGAGCTCCTCGAACAGGTGGGGCTGCCCGCGGCCCGCGCGCAGGCCTACCCGCACGAGTTGTCCGGCGGCCAGCGGCAGCGCGTCATGATCGCGATGGCCCTCGCCTGCGACCCCCGCCTGATCATCGCCGACGAGCCGACCACCGCCCTCGATGTGATGATCCAGGCTCAGATCCTGCGCCTGATCGAGCAGTTGGTGGGCGATCAGGACCTCGGGCTGATGATGATCAGCCATGACCTGGCGGTGCTCTCCGACACCTGCGACCGGCTCGCCGTGATGTACGCGGGCCGCGTCGTCGAGGAGGGACCCGCCTCCCAGGTCTACGAGAACGCCCGGCACCCGTACGGAAAGGCCCTGTCGGCGGCCTTCCCGCGCATCGGCGACCCGGCATCGCGGTTCGCCCCGCGCGGCCTGCCCGGCGACCCGCCCGACCCGTCCGACCTGCCGACGGGCTGCACGTTCCACCTCCGGTGCCCGGTCGCGCTCGACACCTGCGCCACGGAGGACCAGGCCCTGCGGGACGCGGGGCCGCACCACCGCGCGGCCTGCGTCCACGCGGGCGCGCCGCTCCCCGCGCAGCCCACGGCGGCGCCCGCGGCGGCGGAGCGCACGCCGTGACCGAGAGCCCCCGCGAAAAGGAACCGCGCATGACCGCGTCCACGACCCCGCCCGCGGCCGACGGCCCGCTGCTGTCCGCCGCCGATCTGCACATCGCCTTCCCCGGCCGCCGCGGCGCGCCGACCGCACGGGCCGTGGACGGCGTCGACCTCGACATCAAGGGCGGCGAGATCGTGGCCCTGGTCGGCGAGTCGGGGTGCGGCAAGACGACACTGGCCCGTTCGCTGCTCGGCCTGGTGCCGCCGACCGCCGGGCGGGTGACGTTCGGCGGCAAGCCTCTCGACTACTCGGGCCGCGCCCTCAAGGCGTACCGCAAGCGCGTCCAGCTGGTCCTCCAGGACCCCAGCGGCTCGCTCAACCCCCGGCACACGGTGTACGACGCCGTGGCGGAGGGGCTGCGCATCCACGGGTACCCGGGCGACGAGCGGACCGCGGTCGCCGAGGCGCTCTCACGGGCCGGGCTGCGGCCGCCGGAGCGCTTCTTCCTGCGCTATCCGCACGAGCTGTCGGGCGGTCAGCGCCAGCGCGTCGTCATCGCGGGCGCGCTGGTCCTCGACCCCGAACTCATCGTCGCCGACGAGCCGGTGGCATCCCTCGACGCGTCCGTGCGCGGCGAGATCCTCGCCCTGCTGCTCCGGCTGCGCGACGAACTCGGCCTCTCCGCGCTGGTAGTGACGCACGATCTGGGGCTCGCGTGGAACATCGCGGACCGCGTCGCGGTGATGTATCTGGGCCGGATCGTCGAGACGGGGACGGTGGAGGAGGTCCTTACGGCGCCTCAACACCCGTATACGCAGGCCCTGTTGTCTGTTCTGCCCGAGGCTCCCGGTGACCCGGTGGTCCTCACGGGCGAGCCGCCGGACCCGTCCCGCATTCCCGGCGGCTGCCGGTTCCACGCACGGTGTCAGGTGCTTGCCTCGGGCGAGGCGGAGCGGGCGGGGGTGGCGGACCGCTGCCGCGGTGAGGATCTGGCAGTGCTTTCGGGTGGGGGCGGGACGCAGGTCGCCTGTCACTGGGCGGCGACGCCTTAGCGGGTGCCAGGGCTGGCTCTTCGGCGGGTGCCGGCCCGGTGGGGGCTTGTCGCGCAGTTCCCCGCGCCCCTGAGCGAAGCGCCCTACGGGCGCTCTCCAGGGGCGCGGGGAACTGCGCGAGCAACCACGACGCGCCCGCAGCCGCACCGTCACCGCACCGCCCACGGCATCTACGCGCCCCGCGCCGCCTCGACGAGCTCCCCGCACTGCTTCACGTCGTCCGCCATGGCGACGAGGAGCGAGTCGATCGAGTCGAACTTCGCCTGGCCGCGGACGAAGGCGAGGAAGTCGACGGCGACATGCAGGCCGTAGAGGTCGAGGCCGACCCGGTCGATCGCGTACGCCTCGACCGTCCGCTCCGTACCGTCGAACGTCGGATTCGTGCCGACGGAGATCGCGGCGGGCATCGCCTCGCCCTCGACGTGCAGCCATCCGGCGTAGACGCCGTCGGCGGGGGTGGCGGTGTGGGGCAGCGTCTCCACGTTGGCGGTGGGGAAGCCCAGCTCGCGGCCGCGCTGCGCGCCGCGCACGACGATGCCCTCGACGCGGTGCGGGCGGCCGAGGATCTCCGCCGCTCCCGTCACGTCGCCCTCGGCGATCAGGCGCCGGGTCAGGGTGGAGGAGAAGGGCTCGCCGCCGCCGGCCTCGCCGCTGACGTAGAGGTCGATGACGTCGACCTCATAGTCGTACTTCCGGCCGAGCTCGGCCAGGAAGTCGACGTTGCCCGCGGCCTTGTGGCCGAAGCGGAAGTTGGGGCCTTCGACGACCACGCGCGCGTGCAGCTTGTCGACGAGGACCTTGACGACGAAGTCGGCGGGCGACAGCTTCGAGAACTCCGCGGTGAAGGGCAGGATCAGGAGCGCGTCCACACCCAGCTCAGCCATCAGCTCGGCGCGCCGGTGGTGCGGGGCGAGCAGCGGCGGATGGCTGCCGGGGCGCACGACCTCGCTGGGGTGCGGGTCGAAGGTGACGACCACGGCGGGCACGCCGAGCTCACGCGCGTGCTCCACGGCACGCCCGATGATCAGCTGGTGACCGCGGTGCACGCCGTCGTAGGAACCAATGGTGACGACGCTGCGCCCCCAGTCCTGGGGGATGTCCTCCAAGCCACGCCAGCGCTGCACTTCTTTGCTCCTCGCCGAACCCGTATACGTCACGTACATCTGTACGTTCCCATTGCCGATTGCGCAGGACTAAGACTGCCATGCCGACGGGTCGGGGCTCGCACCGGAGGGAGTGGCGGGGGTCACTTGCCCGGGTTCGGACCGCTGAACCTAGGCCGGGACCCGGACCCCGCCCGCGAGACCCTCGATGGTGCGGCCGGCGCTCGGGCCGACCACCGCGGCCCAGTCCTGCGGGGCCGCGCCGATCCAGCCCGCGACGAGCGCGGCGAAGCCCGGCCGGGTGCGGGCCAGTTCCACCAGGTGCCGGTCGAAGCGGGAGGCGCCCTCCGGGGTGCGCACGAGCAGCAGTCCGGTGCGGTGCACGCGCTCGCGGGTGCGGGCCTCGCCGCACTCCCCCCTGCCGTCGGCCACCGCCCGCAGGACGCTCTCCAGGACGGCGGAGTCCCGCTCCTCGCTGAGCAGTACGTCGAGGAGCTCGCCCCGCAGGTCGCGCGAGGCGGCGGTGCCGGGGGCGGCGAGCACGGGGGCGAGGGCGGCCCGTACCCCTGCGGGGCGGCTGTGCAGCAGCCGGGCGACCAGCGGGAAGAGGACGGGGCGCACGGCGGGGCCGTGTTCGAGCCGCCGGTCGATGTACGCGGCGGCGGGGCCCGCCGCCTCGGGGCGGGCTTCCAGGAGGTCGTGCACGAGGTCGGCCACGCGGCGCGCGAGCGGGGGAGTGGTCACGTCGGCGAGGGCGCACAGCACGTCCTCGGGCACCGGTCCCGGCGCGTGCAGGCGGCCGCGGAAGGCGTCGAGCACGAGATCGGGATGGGTGGCAAGGGCGGCGGCCAGGGCGGTCGCGGGCAGCCGGGGGTCTCCGGCGGCGAAGCGGCACAGGGCGTGGGGCAGGTGACGCGAGCGGGTCTGCGGGTCGTGGACGAGGAGGGCGAGCGCGGAGCCGTGCAGGGTGTCGTCGGCGGGGGCGAGCAGCGCGAAGGCGGCGTGCCGCAGGAGCTCGCGGTCGGCGCGGGTGGTGGTGTGCGGGGCGGCGAGCGGGCCGTAGGCGGCGGCCGCGACGCGGCGGGCGGGGCGCTCGTCGCGGGCCCAGCGGGCGACGGCGCGGCAGACGGCGGAGGGCTCTTCCTCGGCGAGCGCGGTGAGCAGTTCGACGGCGTGCGTGTCGGCGCAGTCGGCCAGGGTTTCGGTGAGGTCGTCGATGGCGCGGTGCCGGTGGGTGTGGAGCAGCGCCTGCGCGGCGGAGGCGACGGTGGCGTCGGGCGCGGCGGCCAGCGGCCGTTCGTCGGTGAACCAGTGCGCGAGGTGCGGTTGTACGCCCGCGGGGTCGGCGGCGAGCAGTTCGGCGACGGCGTCGAGGCAGCGGTCCGGGGCGCCCGGCGGGCCGTCGTGCACGACGCGGCGCCGCAGCAGCGCGAAGCGGGCGTCCTCGCCCAGGGGCAGCGTCAGCCAGAAGGAGGGCCCGAACTGCCCCCGCTCGGCGAGCGGTTCGAGCACGGCGAGGTACGGGGACGCGTCGGGCACGCGAAGGAGCACTTCGCCGAGCAGGTGGGCGGCCCACCAGGCGGCGTCCCCGGAGTCGTCGGAGTCGTCGGAGTCGTCAGCGTCAGCCGCCGCGGCCGTCCGCACCGGCTCATCGGCGAAGTCCACCAGCGCGTCCGCCAGGCCGACCAGGCGCGAGGCCAGCTCCGCGGCGCCCCGCTGGCGGCCGAGCGAAAGCAGCGCCTGGATCACCGGGCCGATGCGGTGCCTCGGCACCGGCAGCGGGCGGGGGGCCGGGACCGGTGCCGGGGCCCGCCCGCGGCGCCGCTGTTCCGGGACGGCCGGGGTGTGGGCCGGGGTATGGGCCGGGGTGTGGGCCGGGGTATGGGCCGGGGTGTGGGCCGGGCCCCGGTGCCGGTGGACCAGCGACGTCAGCGCGCCGTCCACGTCGAGGTGCGCCCCCTGGATCCAGTCGGCCAGCTCCTCGTGCGCGAAGCGGTAACCCGCACCGGCGGGTACGAGCAGCCCCTCCGTGAGGACGGCGGGCGCCCACCCCGTACAGCCCGACAGTGCCCCCCACGGGAACACCGCTTCGAAGGCGGCCGTGTCCAGTCCCCCCTGGCCTGGCCCGAGACACCGCCGCGCCGCCTCGTGGACCTGCCCGGACACCGTCGCGGCGAGGCGGCGCACCGCGCTCCCGCGCAGTCCGTTCGCCGCCGCGAGCCGGACCGCGACGCGCAGGCAGAGCAGGTCGAGGTGGGCCGCGAAGATCTCCGCCCGGTCCGGGGTGCCCGGCGGCGGCGCGTCCGGCCGGGCGGCCCGCACCTCGGCGAGCAGCCGCAGCGCCAGCGGATGGCGCGCGTCGGCGGGGGCGAGCGCGCCGTCCGGGAGGCCGTACTCCGCGCGGGCCCGGCGGGCCTGGGGCTCTGGCAGATCACTGAGGCGTACGCAGCCGGGGAGCCCCGCGCTCTCCTCGGCCGCGTGCAGCGCTGCCGCGTCGAAGTGGGCTCCGGCCTGTTCCCAGTACTCCGCGCGGCAGGCGACGACGAGGCGCGTGCCCGTCTCCCGCAGCCAGCGGGCGGTGCCCTCGCTCCACCGCGCGAGGAGGTGTGCGAGCGCGGGCGGCATCTCTTCGGGGCCGTCGAGCAGCAGGAGCAGGGGCCGCCCCGCGTCCCGTACGAGCCGTGCGGTCCGGCCTGCCGAGATGTCGCCGAGGCCGCGGTCCGCGGGGGTCTCGTCCGCCGCTTGCAGGATCCGCCCGGCGCGGTCGAGGGCCCGCTCCACCGCGTCGGCCACGGAGGTGTCCGTGCTCCGCAGGTCGGCGCCGCGCAGCCAGAGCGTGGGGGCGGGCTCGGCGCCCCGTGCCCGCCGCGCGGCGAGTGCGGCCAGCTCCGTGGTGCGGCCCGTGCCGGGGTCGCCGACGAGCCCGAGCACGCGCGCGGGCCCGGCCGTGAAGGCGGTGAACTCATGTGCCGTGTCGGGTCGTTCGACCGGTTCGCGGAGCGGGGTGCGCGGCCCGTCGGAGCCCGCCGAGGTGGCGGTCAGGTGCAGCGCGCCCGCGAGGTTGAGGTCCTCGCCGTACGCGGGAACGGTCGCCGCGTTGCGGCCGAGGAGTGCGGCGAGCGGCCCGTCCGGGTCGGCGGCGGCCGCGGCCCGCAGCGAGAGCGCGTAACCCGCGGGGCGGTGGGTGCAGGCGTCCTGGCCGGGCGGTGCGGGCTCGGGGGCCTGCGGCAGCAGGGCGGTCCCGAGGACGGCGAGGACGGCGCCGGACGAGGCGTCGACGACCGGGCCGCCGGCCGCTCCGCCGCCGAGCCGGAGCGCGTCGGCGCCGTCCGTGCCGATCGCCAGTTCCAGGGCGGCGTCCACCAGATGGAAGCGGTCCGTCGCCGTGTACGTCACCGCCGAGGAGCCGAGGACGCGCGCCTCGCGCCAGCCGTGCGCGGCGATCCGCACATACGTGCCGGTGGCGACGGAGTCCCGCACGGTGACGGGCAGGGGCCGCAGTCCGAGTCCTTCGGTGCGGATGAGCGCGAGGCCCGCGGCGGGCAGGGCCTGCACCGCGTCGGCGGGCACCACGCAGGTGCGTCCGCCCGGTGCGTGCAGGACGATCCGGGCGAGGCCGTCGACCGCTTCGTGGCTCGTGACGACCGTGCCGTCCTCGTCGGCTGCGAACCCCGTGCCCCGCGGGCGTCCCGCGAGATCGCACACCCGCACCAACGAGCGGTCGGGCATCGGGTCCGGGAGGCCGCCCGGCTCCCCCGCGTCCCCGGCGCGCCCGGGCCGGGGGTTGCGTCCCGCCATGCTCGAACCTCCCCACCATGTCCCGTATGTACCGACCGTAGGTCGGGGGTGATCAGCGGGACAGACGGCGACGCGAACGCGCCCCCTTCCGACCCCGCGGTTCACTCCGAGCGCCTGCCCGATGGGGTGAAAGGGCGCGTGGCGGTGGATACACCTCTATGGGGGACCGCGGGAGCGGCGGACCTGAGTCCGCCGCTCCACAGCGAGATCACTGCTCTCGTCCGGCCAGGACCAGCCAGGACGGCGTTACGCGAAGACCGCCAGGCTCTTGGCCTTGCCCCGCGACTCCTCCGCCAGGACCAGGAAGCGGCCCTCCGGGTCGAAGACGGCGACGGCGCCCACGCCCGCGTACTCCTCGGGCATGTCGATCCGGACGCCGTTCAGGAGCAGCCGGCCGCGCCTCTCGTCCACGTCCCAGCGCGGGAAGGCGCGCTCCGCGGCCTCGGCCACGGGCATCACCGTCAGCTCCTCCTGGAGCTGGTCGAGGGTCTTGGCCGCGTCCAGCTTGTAGGGGCCGACGCGGGTGCGCCGCAGCGCGGTCAGGTGGCCGCCGACGCCGAGGTCCGCGCCCAGGTCGCGGGCGAGCGCCCTGATGTACGTACCGGAGGAGCAGACGACCGAGACGACCAGGTCCTGGCAGGGCGTGCCGTCCTCGGCCACGGCCTCGCGGACGTCGTACACCGTGAAGGCGGAGACCGTCACGGGCCGGGCGGGGATCTCGAAGTCCTCGCCCTTGCGGGCCCGCGCGTACGACCGCTTTCCGTCGATCTTGATGGCGCTGACCTTCGACGGCACCTGCATGATGTCGCCGGAGAGCTTGGCGATGACCGCGTCTATGCCCTCACGGGTGACCGCGGACGCGTCGGTGGACGAGGTGATCTCGCCCTCGGCGTCGTCGGTGATCGTGTTCTGTCCGAGGCGGATGGTGCCCAAGTACTCCTTCTCGGTCAGCGCCAGGTGGCCGAGGAGCTTGGTGGCGCGCTCGACGCCGAGCACGAGGACACCCGTCGCCATCGGGTCGAGGGTGCCCGCGTGCCCGACGCGGCGGGTCTTGGCGATCCCGCGCATCTTGGCCACCACGTCGTGCGAAGTGAAGCCGGACGGCTTGTCGACGATGACAAGTCCGTCCGGCGTTGTGGTGCTGCTCTTGCTCATGCGCGGGCGTCGCCGTCCGTTTCTTCGTCGGCCTCGTCCTCGGGCTTGCGGTACGGGTCGGCCCCACCGGCGAACTCGGCGCCTGCCGAGACCTCGCGTACCTTCTCGTCCGAGATCCGTGCCTTGTCCAGCAGGTCCTCGATGGCCCTGGCGTTGTCCGGCAGGGCGTCCGCGACGAAGGCGAGGGTCGGCGTGAACTTCACGCCCGCCGCCTGGCCGACCGCCGACCGGAGTACGCCCTTGGCGCTCTCCAGGCCCGCGGCCGCGGCCGCCCGGTCCTCGTCGTCGCCGTAGACCGTGTAGAAGACCGTGGCCTCCCGCAGGTCACCGGTCACCCGGGTGTCCGTGATCGTCACGTGCGTGCCGAGCCGCGGGTCCTTGATCCCGCGCTGCAGCTTCTGAGCAACCACCTCTCGGATGAGGTCCGCCAGCCTTTTCGCCCGCGCGTTGTCGGCCACTGCTCCGTCTCCCTTATCCCCGGGCATTCCCTGGGCTTGTCTTGCTGTGTTCAGTCATCGTCGCCGTGCAGCCGCCGTCGGACCGACAGCAGCTCCACTTCGGGCCGGGCGGCGACGAGGCGCTCGCACCGGTCCAGTACGTCATGGAGGTGGCCCGCGTCGCCGGACACCACCGCGAGGCCGATCTCGGCTCTGCGGTGCAGGTTCTGACCGCCCACTTCCGCCGCGCTCACTCCGTACTTCCGCTGGAGTTCGGCGACGATCGGACGGACGACGGAGCGTTTCTCCTTCAGCGAATGTACGTCGCCGAGGAGCAGATCGAAGGACAGAGTCCCCACATACATATGTGTCCGGATGTCCCGCCGGTACGGGGTCGAGGCCCCGCCAACCGCTTGGCAGGGACACAAGAACCGTACACGGAACGGCCGGGGCCGATCGACGGGATTTTCCCCGTCGACCGGCCCCGACGCTCTACCGCGCAGATCGGACTGCTGTGAGGCAGTCGATCAGCCGCGCGGCTTCTCGCGCATCTCGTACGTCGCGATGACGTCGTCGATCTTGATGTCGTTGAAGTTGCCGAGGTTGATACCGCCCTCGAACCCTTCGCGGATCTCGGTGACGTCGTCCTTGAAGCGGCGCAGGCCCACGATGTTGAGGCTCTCCGCGATGACCTTGCCATCGCGCAGCAGTCGGGCCTTGGTGTTGCGCTTGACCTCGCCGGAACGGATGAGGACACCCGCGATGTTGCCGAGCTTGGACGAGCGGAAGATCTCGCGGATCTCCGCGGTACCGAGCTCGACCTCCTCGTACTCCGGCTTGAGCATGCCCTTGAGGGCCGCCTCGATCTCCTCGATGGCCTGGTAGATCACCGAGTAGTAGCGGACGTCGACGCCCTCGCGCTCCGCCATCTGCGCGGCACGACCGGCCGCACGGACGTTGAAGCCGATGACGATGGCGTCGGAGCCCATCGCCAGGTCGATGTCCGACTCCGTGACCGCACCCACACCGCGGTGCAGGACGCGGATGTCGACCTCTTCACCGACGTCGAGCTGGAGCAGCGAGGACTCGAGAGCCTCCACCGAACCGGACGCGTCGCCCTTGATGATGATGTTGAGGTCCTGCACGAGACCGGCCTTGAGCACCTGGTCGAGGTCCTCGAGGGACACCCGGCGGGTGCGCTTGGCGAACGCGGCGTTGCGCTCACGGGCGGCACGCTTCTCGGCGATCTGACGGGCCGTACGGTCCTCGTCGACGACCAGGAAGTTGTCGCCGGCGCCCGGGACGTTGGTGAGACCGAGCACGAGGACCGGAGTCGACGGGGTCGCCTCTTCCACGTTCTCGCCCTTGTCGTCGAGCATCGCGCGGACTCGGCCGTACGCGTCACCGGCGACCATCGTGTCGCCGACGCGGAGGGTACCGCGCTGGACGAGGACGGTCGCGACAGCGCCGCGGCCCTTGTCGAGGTGGGCCTCGATCGCGATGCCCTGCGCGTCCTGCTCCGGGTTGGCCCGCAGGTCGAGCGAGGCGTCCGCGGTCAGGACCACGGCCTCGAGCAGCTGCTCGATGTTCTCGCCCTTGCGCGCGGAGATGTCGACGAACATCGTGTCGCCGCCGTACTCCTCGGCCACCAGACCGAACTCGGTGAGCTGACCGCGCACCTTGGTCGGGTCGGCACCCTCGACGTCGATCTTGTTGACCGCGACCACGATCGGCACGTCGGCCGCCTTGGCGTGGTTCAGCGCCTCGATCGTCTGCGGCATCACACCGTCGTTCGCCGCGACCACGAGGATCGCGATGTCGGTGGACTTCGCACCACGGGCACGCATGGCGGTGAACGCCTCGTGACCGGGGGTGTCGATGAAGGTGATGCGACGCTCTTCGCCGTTGACCTCGGCGCCGACCTGGTACGCACCGATGTGCTGCGTAATACCGCCGGCCTCGCCCGCAACGACGTTCGTCTTGCGGATCGCGTCCAGAAGTCGGGTCTTACCGTGGTCGACGTGACCCATGACGGTCACGACCGGCGGACGGGAGACGAGCATCTCCTCGCCGCCCTCGTCCTCACCGAACTCGATGGAGAACGACTCGAGGAGCTCGCGGTCCTCCTCCTCCGGGCTGACGATCTCCAGGACGAAGTTCATCTCGTCCGCGAGGAGCTTCAGCGTCTCGTCGGAGACGGACTGCGTGGCAGTGACCATCTCGCCGAGGTTCATCATCACGCCGACGAGCGACGCCGGGTTGGCGTTGATCTTCTCGGCGAAGTCGGTCAGCGAGGCACCGCGCGACAGGCGGACGATCTGTCCGTTGCCGCGAGGCAGCATGACGCCGCCCACCGACGGGGCCTGCATGGCCTCGTACTCCTGGCGCCTCTGCCGCTTCGACTTGCGACCACGACGGGCGGGCCCGCCGGGACGGCCGAACGCACCCTGCGTGCCACCACGGGCACCGGGACCACCGGGACGACCGCCACCGGGACGACCGGCGAAACCGCCGCCACCACCGGGACGACCGGCGAAACCGCCGCCGCCACCGGGACGACCCGCACCGCCGCCACCGGGACCGCCGGGACGACCGGCGAAGCCGCCGCCGCCACCGGGACGACCGCCGCCGGCACCGCCGGGACGACCGCCGCCACCGCCGGGACCACGACCGCCGCCGGGGCCACCACCGGGACGCGGGCCCGCAGCGGGACGCTGCGGCATCATGCCCGGGTTCGGACGGTTACCGGCGGGACCGCCGCCGGGACGCGGAGCGCCGCCCTGCGGGCGAGGCATGCCGCCCGGGGTCGGACGGGCGCCGCCCTGACCCTGCGGACGGGGAGCGCCACCGGGGCCACCCTGGCCCTGCGGGCGCGGGGCGCCACCAGGACCGCCGGGGCCACCCTGGCCGCCGGGCCCACCGGGGCCGGGACGTGCGCCGCCCGGACGGGGCGCCTGCGGGCGCGCCATACCGGTGGAGCCACCAGAGGTGAAGGGGTTGTTGCCCGGACGCGGACCCGCGGGACGGGAGCCGCCGGGACGCGGGGCACCGCCCTGGCCGCCGGGGCGCGGGGCACCGCCCTGGCCGCCGGGGCGCGGGGCGCCCTGACGGTCACCGCGGTCACCGCGGTCACCACGGCTCTGACCCTGACCCTGGCCCTGCTGACCCTGACCCTGGCCCTGACCGGGGGCCGGACGGCCACCGGGCTTCGGGGCACCCGGGCGAGCGGCGCTCGCCGGGCGGGGGGTCTGCGGGGCCGCGGGGGCTGCCGGAGCAGCCGGGGCGGCGGGCGGAGCGGTGAACTCCGGGGCGGCCGGAGCCGGCGAGGCCGGCGCGGGCTTGGGGGCCGGCGGCTTCGGGCCGGGCGTCGGGCGCGGGCCCGGGGTCGCCGGCGAAGCTGCGGGCTTCTCGGCCGCGGCGGGCTTGGGCGCCGGCGGCTTGGGCGCGGCCGGACCCGGACGGGCGGCCTGCGCGGGAGAGGGCGCCGACGGCGTCGCCGGCTTGGGGGCGGCCTGCTTGCGCGGCGCGCCGGGCTTGGCGGCGGACTTGCCGTTGCCGCCACCCTGCTGGAATGCGTCAGTCAGTTTGCGTACCACAGGCGCCTCGATCGTCGAGGACGCCGAACGTACGAATTCACCGAGATCTTGGAGCTTGGCCATGACGACCTTGCTCTCTACTCCGAACTCCTTGGCGAGTTCGTATACCCGGACCTTAGCCACTTCGCTCCTTTTAGGTCCGGGTTACGCCGGACCGTCGCTACTTCATGGGCGTACTCATCGCGTGCTCATCGAGTGCTCATCGCAATCTCGACCTACTTCCAACTCGCGGGGTACCAGGGCCGCACGGGGTTCCGTACAGCCACGTCTTGCGTTTGTTGCCTACTGGGCAACCGTCTCGACAGCCCGGCGCAGCGCTTCCGTGTCGAGCGGCCCCTGGGCTCGAAAGGCCCGCGGGAACGCCCGGCGGCGGACCGCCAGGTCTAGACAGACCAGGGCGGGGTGTACATACGCACCCCGGCCGGGCAGCGTACCGCTTGGATCGGGGGCGCAAGCGCCCTCTTTCGCCACGATGCGCAGCAGTTCGCTCTTGGCCGCTCGCTCCCGGCACCCCACACAGGTGCGCTCAGGGCATGCGCGGGCATGCGTCCGGCCAGACACGCTTAAGTCTACCTCCCCGCACCGACCTCACCCCTTTGGGGCAACAATCGAACGGCTACTCGCCACATACTGTCGTGATCCAAGCGGTGGCCGCCCGGAATTTATTCCCGGCGGCGGCTCCACCGCGGCTCGCTACTGGTCGTCCTGCTGCTCGGTGTCGGGCCGGATGTCGATGCGCCAGCCCGTGAGCCGCGCGGCCAGGCGGGCGTTCTGCCCCTCCTTGCCGATGGCGAGCGACAGCTGGTAGTCCGGCACGGTCACCCGGGCCGAGCGCGCGCCGAGGTCGACGATCTCGACCTTGCTGACGCGGGCCGGGGAGAGCGCGTGGGCGACCATGTCGGCCGGGTCGTCGGACCAGTCGACGATGTCGATCTTCTCGCCGTTGAGCTCGGCCATGACGTTGCGCACACGGCTGCCCATCGGGCCGATGCAGGCGCCCTTGGCGTTGAGCCCCGAGCGCGTCGAGCGGACCGCGATCTTGGTGCGGTGACCGGCCTCACGGGCGATCGCCGAGATCTCGACGGAACCGTCGGCGATCTCCGGGACCTCGAGCGCGAAGAGCTTCTTCACCAGGTTGGGGTGGGTGCGCGACAGCGTCACGGACGGGCCGCGGACGCCCTTCGCCACGCGGACCACATAGCTGCGCAGGCGCAGCCCGTGCGGGTACTCCTCGCCCGGCACCTGCTCCTGGACGGGCAGGATGGCCTCGAGCTTGCCGATGTCGACCAGCACGTTCTTCGGGTCGCGGCCCTGCTGGACGACGCCGGTGACGATGTCGCCCTCACGGCCGGCGTACTCCCCGAGGGTCACGTCGTCCTCGGCGTCGCGCAGCCGCTGCAGGATGACCTGCTTGGCCGTGCTCGCGGCGATCCGGCCGAAGTCGGACGGGGTGTCGTCGAACTCCTTGGCCTCCTGCCCCTCTTCGAGGTCCGCCGGGTCCTCCGTCGCCCACACCGTCACGTGGCCGCTGTCGCGGTCCAGCTTCACGCGGGCACGGCGGAAGCTGCCGTCGGTGCGGTGGTAGGCGATGAGGAGGGCGGACTCGATCGCCTCGACGAGCAGGTCGAAGGAGATCTCCTTCTCCCGGACCAGACCCCGCAGGGCACTCATGTCGATGTCCACGGCTACGCCTCCTCTTCCTTCTTGTCCTTGCGGTTGAACTCGACCTGTACGCGCGCCTTGTCGAACTCGTCGAAGGCGAGGCGGCGCGAGGTGGGCTTGCGGCCCTTCACGCCGGGCACTTCGAGGTCGAGGCCTTCGTCGTCCACGGTCAGGATGCGGGCGGTCAGTTCGCCGCCCTCGGTCAGCTGGAACTTCACCAGGCGGCTCACGGCGCGCACGTAGTGACGGTGCTCGGTGAGGGCTCGCTCGGCGCCGGGGGAACCGACCTCCAGGTCGTACTCCCCCTCGCCCATGGCGTCCGTCTCATCGAGCTTCGCGGAGAGCAGGCGGCTCACTTCCGCGATCTGGTCCAGATCCACGCCGTCCTCGGAGTCGATGACGACTCGCAGCACTCGCTTGCGTCCGACCGGGGCCACTTCGATCTCTTCGAGATCCAGGTCCTGGGAGCTGACGAGCGGTTCCAGTAGTTGCCGCAGCCTCTCGCTCTGGGTGGTGCTCATCCGGGTGACTCCTCGGCCGCGTGTGCTGTTGTGGGTGCGTTGCAAGTCTGCGTGTCAGGTCAAAGGGTATCCGGTCCCGAGGGGTGTTGCCGCCCACGGTTGCCGCCTGCGGACAGGACGAACGGACCGGGCGGTGCGCCGCTCCGTTCCGAGCCGCTCGCGAGAGGCGGGGCGGTCCGAAGGTACGGTGATCACCGGGCCCTTGCCCACCGATCTCCCTTTGTGCTCCTTTCCGTTCCTTTCTCGCTCACGCCTTTTGGCCTTCCTTCCGAGGATGTCTGCCGTGCCGTCGTATCTCACCGCCCCGCGGTCCCACCCAGGACCGCGTCGAAGGAGCCTGCTCACCGGGGCCGCCGGCCTCGCGTCGGCGGCGCTGCTCGCGGGCTGCTCGGACTCCGGCTCCGACGCCGACGAGCGGCCGGACGCCGCCCGGCGACCGCGCGCCGAGGCCACCGCGGACAGCAGGAAGCTCCTGCGGCAGTACGACGCCGTGCTCGCGGCGCACCCCTCGCTCGAAAAGCGGCTCGGGCCGCTGCGGGCCGAGGTGAAGCAGCACGCCGAGGCGTTCGACGACGACCGCACCCCGGCCGCCTCGGCCTCCCCCGCGCCGAAGCCCTCACCCGCCGTGGCCTCGGACCCCGGCAAGGCGGTACGCGAGCTCGCCAGGGCCGAGCGGGAGCTCGCGGAGCGCCGGGGCGCGGCCCTCCTTGACGCACCCGCCGAACACGGCAGGCTGCTCGCCTCGGTGGCCGCCGCGGGCGCCGCCCACGCCTACCTGCTAACGGAGACGGAGGACCGCAAGTGAGCGACGGCAAGGGTTCGGACGGCACGTCCAAGGACGCGGAGCTGAAGGCCCTGCAGGCCGTGCTCGGCGCCGAGCACGCCGCCGTGTACGGCTACGGGGTCGTCGGCGGCCGGATCGGCGACAAGCGCAGGGCCGAGGCGCGCACGGCGTACGACGCGCACCGCGCCCGGCGCGACGAGCTGCAGCGCGCGGTGCGCGACCTCGGCGGCGAACCGCAGGCCGCCGACGCGGCGTACTCGCTGCCGTTCCCGGTGCCGGACTCCGCGGCGGCCGTGCGGCTCGCCACCGACCTCGAGGACCGGGTCGCCGGGGTCTACTCCGATCTCGTACGGGCCGCATCGGGCGCCCGGCGGGGCAGCGCGGCGCATGCGCTGCGGGAGGCCGCGGTCCGGGCGGCGCGCTGGCGCGGCGGGAGCGTAGCCTTCCCTGGGCTCGCGGAGCGGTCGGCATCCTCGTCCGCACCGGCGACACCCAAGGCGTAACGCGCTCAGGAAGGGAACCACTCGCGCATGGCTTTCGAACCGCCGCAGCGCCTCGTCACAGCACTCGGCGAGACGGCGCAGGACGGCGACGACTGGCTGGAGAAGCTGCCCGAGGCAGCCGAACAGGCCGTCGCTCTACGCGAGTTGACCGTCGAGCGGGTACACGTGCCCGGCGGCCGCAGCAGCCTCGTGCTGATGGTGCGGCAGGCCGGGGACACCCCCGCCGTACTGAAGCTGGTGCCGCCCCGCTCGCGGCCGGAGAGCGAGCGGGCCGCGCTCGCCCACTGGAACGGGCTCGGCGCCGCGCGGCTGCTCGACCCCGAGGGCTCGGACGGGGCGCTGCTCATGGAACGGCTGCACCGCGATGTGTCGGTGCGGTCCCTGCCCGAGGCCAAGGCGCTCCTGGAGGCCGCGGGGACGCTGCGGCGGCTGTGGGTGGCGCCGCCCGCCGGGCACCGCTTCGAGACGGTCGCCGAGCGGACCGGGCGGCAGGCCGACGCGATGCGGGCCTCCGCCGCCGCGCGGGCCGATGTCGCGCCGCTGGTCGACGCGGCGCTCGCGGCCCGCGACGAGCTGCTCGCGGCGGAGGTGGAGCCGCGGCTGCTGCACGGCACGTTCCGGCAGAGCAAGGTCCTCGCCGGGGACCGGCTGCCGTGGCTGGCCGTGGGGCCCGACCCGGTGGTCGGCGACACCGCCTTCGACCTGGCGCGTCTCGTGCGCGACCGGGTCGAGGACCTGATCGCGTCGCCGTCGGGCGCCTCCATCACGCGGCGGCGCGTGAAGAAGCTGGCGGAGGCCCTGGAGGTGGACCAGGAGCGGCTGCGGGGCTGGACCCTGTTCCGGGCCGTCGAGTCGGGGGTGCGGGCCCAGCGGGTCGGGCGCGGCCAGGACGCGGAGCTGCTGCTCGAGTTCGCGGGCTGGCTGTAGCGAAGGCGACGTTGCGCGCGAGGGCGCACCCCGTACGACGGGGTGCGCCCTCGCGCACGCGGTCAGGTCAGGCCGTGAGGCGGGCGATGGCCTCGTCGACGGTGAGCTCCTCGCGCTCGCCGGTGCGGCGGTCCTTCAGCTCCACGACGCCCTCGGCGGAGCGGCGGCCCGCGACCAGGATCTGCGGGACACCGATCAGCTCGGCGTCGGTGAACTTCACGCCCGGGGAGACCCCGGCCCGGTCGTCCACCAGGACGCGTGCGCCCGCGGCGCCCAGCTTCTCGGCGACGTCGAGGGCCAGCTCCGTCTGGAGGGCCTTGCCCGCGGCGACCACGTGGACGTCGGCGGGGGCGATCTCCTTGGGCCAGCACAGGCCCTTGTCGTCGGCGGTCTGCTCGGCGAGCGCCGCCACCGCGCGGGAGACGCCGATGCCGTACGAGCCCATGGTCACGCGGACCGGCTTGCCCTGGTTGCCGAGGACGTCGAGCTGGAAGGTGTCGGCGTACTTGCGGCCGAGCTGGAAGATGTGGCCGATCTCGATGGCGCGGTCCAGCTTGAGGCCGGTGCCGCAGTTCGGGCACGGGTCGCCCTCTTCGACCACGACGACGTCGAGGTAGTCGTCGACCTCGAAGTCGCGGCCGCAGACCACGTTCTTGGCGTGCTTGTCCTGCTGGTTGGCGCCGGTGATCCAGGCCGTGCCCGGCGCGATGCGCGGGTCGGCGATGTAGCGGACCTTCGCCAGGCCCTGCGGGCCCACGTAGCCGCGTACGAGGTCTTCGCGGCCCTCGAAGTCCTCGGCGGTGACGAGCTCGACCTCGGCCGGGGCCAGGTGCTCGCCGAGCTTGCCGAGGTCGACCTCGCGGTCGCCGGGGACGCCGACGGCCACGATCTCGCCGTCGACCTTGACCAGGAGGTTCTTCAGGGTCGCGGAGGCCGGGACGCCGAGGTGCTCGGCGAGGGTCTCGATGGTCGGGGTGTCGGGGGTGTCCAGTTCCTCGACCGGGCCGTGCGCGGCGCCGTCGACGGGGGCGAGCTTGAAGGTGACGGCCTCGGTGTTGGCGGCGTAGTCACAGGCGGGGCAGTCCACGAAGGTGTCCTCGCCGGCCGGGGCCGGGGCCAGGAACTCCTCGGACTTGGAGCCGCCCATGGCGCCCGCGACGGCGGACACGATGCGGTAGTCGAGGCCGAGGCGCGCGAAGATCTTCTGGTAGGCGCCGCGGTGCAGCGCGTACGACTCTGCGAGGCCCTCGTCGGAGGTGTCGAAGGAGTACGAGTCCTTCATCTGGAACTCACGGCCGCGCAGCACACCGGCGCGCGGACGGGCCTCGTCGCGGTACTTGGTCTGGATCTGGTAGAGGATCACCGGCAGGTCCTTGTAGGACGAGCACTGGTCCTTGACCACCTGGGTGAAGATCTCCTCGTGCGTGGGACCGAGGAGGTACTCGGCGCCCTTCCTGTCCTTGAGGCGGAAGAGCAGGTCGCCGTACTCCTCGTAGCGGCCGGACGCCTCGTAGGGCTCCTTGGGGAGCAGCGCCGGGAGGAGGACCTCCTGGCCGCCGATGGCGTCCATCTCCTCGCGGACGACGCGGGCGATGTTCTCGTAGACCTTCTTGCCCAGCGGCAGCCAGGTCCAGATGCCGGCGGCGGTACGGCGGACGTAGCCCGCCCGGACGAGCAGCTTGTGGTTGAGCGTCTCGGCGTCCGCGGGGTCGTCGCGCAGTGTCTTGACCATCGATCGGGACATGCGCTGGACCTGGGCCATGATGAACTCCTGCTACAAGGTGGTCCCCCCTGCTCCGGCTTGACCGGGAGCTCGGGGAAGGGTGATGCCAGGAGGTTAGCCGGGGGCCGGGGGCGGGCGGAAATCGGTTGTTGCTCAGACCGGCTCAGACCCTGCGCGGCAGGGGCAGCGGGGCGCCCATCACGGCGTACGGCTTGGGGGCGCTGGGGAACAGCACGCGGCGTGCCAGGTCCGTGTATCCGAGGGAGCGGTAGAGGCCGCGGGCGGGGCTCTCGACGTCGATCGCGGAGAGGATCGAGCGGGGCTCGGGGACGCCCTCCGTGATGGTGGTGATGAGCGCCCTGCCGATGCCGAGGTTCTGGTGGCCGGGGTGCACGTGCAGCTCGGTGATGACGAAGGAGTCGTCGAGCCAGTCCTCCAGGTCCTGGCTGCGCAGATACGGCTCGACGACGGTCGACCACCAGTGGCCGCGGTTGTTGGGCATGCCGTAGACGAAGCCGACGAGCCGTCCTTCGGGGGTGGTCGCGCCGAACGCGCAGGCACGGTGGTACGTGATGTGGCGCAGGACGATCTGCCGCCGCACCGCGACTTCCTCCTCGCTCAGCCCGAAGGCGTGGGCCTGGACTTGCAGCGCGTCGTCCACGCGTGCGGCGAGGTCGAGGGGCCCGATCACGACGTCGTCTGTCATGGTGCGACCCTACTTCGCGGCGGTCCGGTTCAGAACAGGACGCTCATGAACGCCCCGACCTCCTGGAAGCCCACCCTGCGGTAGGCCGCCCTGGCCGCGGTGTTGAAGTCGTTCACGTAGAGGCTGGCGACCGGGGCGATGTCCGCGAGGGCGTAGCGCAGGACGGCCGCCATGCCGGGGGCCGCGAGGCCGCGGCCGCGGTACTCGGGGGCCACCCAGACGCCCTGGATCTGGCAGGCCTGCGAGGTGGCGGCGCCGATCTCGGCCTTGAAGGCGACCTTGCCGTCCCGGTCGAGACGGGCGAAGGAGCGGCCGGAGCCGACGAGTTCGGCGACCCGGGCCTGGTAGAGGAGTCCGCCGTCGCCCGCCATCGGGGAGACGCCCACCTCCTCGGTGAACATCGCCACACACGCCGGCATGATCGTCTCCATCTCGTCCTTGCGGACGCGACGGACGTACGGGTCGGGGGTGATGTCGTCGGGGAGCCGGTCGGTGACCATCAGGGGCTGCCGGCCGCGGATCTCGCGGGCGGGGCCCCAGGACGGTTCGAGGAGCCGCCACAGCTGGGCGGTGGCGGGTGCGGGGCCGACGATGGACGAGCAGCGGCGGCCCGCCCTCCGGGCCCGGTCGGCGAAGCCCCGGACGGCTCGCGGGGTCGCGCAGATGGGGACGAGGTTGGCGCCCGCGTAGCAGAGGGACTCCAGCATGCCGTCCTCGTACCAGCCCCACATCTCGCCGCCGAGGCGCCAGGGGTCGAGGCCTGCCACCTGGACGCGGGCGGCCACGAAGGCGTTCGCGACCGGCTCGCGGTCGAGCACGGCGAGCGCGGCGTCCAGGTCGCTCGGTTCGAGCACCCTGGTGGTGGTCTGAGTCAACACGTGCGGGGGCCTCACCATACGGTCTGCTGATCTCCGCACTGTACCTGGCGGGGGCGCCTTGTGCGGGGGGTGCCTTTTGGCCGTGGGCTGGGCGGTCTCGCGGGCGGGTTCCGCCCGGTGGGTGCGGGCGTTCTTCGCTGCTTCGCGGCGGGGGGTCACCCGCCCGCCCGCCCGTTCGCGCCGCGACGTCGCGTGATCGTCAAGGCGGAGTGGTCTTCCTGAGCGTTGCGGTGCGGGGTGAACGGGCGGGTGGTGGGAAGAATCCGCCGCGAGGCGGCGGGACAGGGCGGCGGCTTCCACGGTCCGTCGGGGAAAGTGCGCCCGCGCCACGGAGCGACGCGGCGGACGCGGCAGACGCGGCGGACGCGGCAGAACAGGCCTCTACCCCTCGGGGCGGCGCACCCGCGCTGCGGGAGCGACGCCTCGTAGCAGAAGCCACCCGGTCGAGGGCGCCGCACCCAAGCCGCGTCAGCAATGCCCGTACGGCCGCGCCCCGGTCTCGCCGGGGAAGGCCCCCCGGCCCCCGCGCTCACACCTGTGCCCCGGCGCTCGGAGAGCTGCCGGGGCACAGGAGAGGGTGAGGGGTCAGCCCGCTACCGAGATCGTCGGCTCGCCGGAGGCCACGCCGTCCTTTTCCATCTGTTCGGCGATCTTCATCGCCTCGTCGATGAGGGTCTCCACGATCTTGGATTCGGGCACCGTCTTGATGACCTCGCCCTTGACGAAGATCTGGCCCTTGCCGTTGCCGGAGGCGACGCCGAGGTCGGCCTCGCGGGCCTCGCCAGGCCCGTTCACGACACAGCCCATGACGGCGACGCGGAGGGGGACCTCCATGCCCTCGAGGCCGGCGGTGACCTCCTCGGCGAGCTTGTAGACGTCGACCTGGGCGCGGCCGCAGGACGGGCAGGAGACGATCTCCAGGCGGCGCTGGCGGAGGTTGAGGGATTCGAGGATCTGGATGCCGACCTTGATCTCCTCCACGGGCGGCGCGGAGAGGGAGACGCGGATCGTGTCGCCGATGCCCTCGGAGAGCAGCGCGCCGAAGGCGACCGCCGACTTGATCGTGCCCTGGAAGGCGGGACCGGCCTCGGTCACACCGAGGTGCAGGGGGTAGTCGCTCTGGGCGGCGAGCTGGCGGTAGGCGTTGACCATGACGACCGGGTCGTTGTGCTTGACCGAGATCTTGATGTCACGGAAGCCGTGCTCCTCGAAGAGGGACGCCTCCCAGAGGGCCGACTCGACGAGGGCCTCGGGGGTCGCCTTGCCGTACTTCTTCAGGAGGCGGGCGTCGAGGGAGCCCGCGTTCACGCCGATGCGGATCGGCGTGCCCGCGTCCTTGGCGGCGCGCGCGATCTCCTTGACCTTGTCGTCGAACTGCTTGATGTTGCCGGGGTTCACTCGGACCGCCGCACAGCCCGCGTCGATCGCCGCGAAGACGTACTTCGGCTGGAAGTGGATGTCGGCGATGACCGGAATCTGCGACTTGCGCGCGATCGTGGCGAGCGCGTCCGCGTCGTCCTGCGTGGGGCAGGCGACGCGCACGATCTGGCAGCCGGAGGCCGTCAGCTCGGCGATCTGCTGCAGCGTGGCGCCGATGTCGGACGTGCGCGTGGTCGTCATCGACTGCACCGACACCGGTGCGTCCCCGCCGACGGCAACCGCGCCGACCTGGATCTTGCGGCTGACCCTTCGGTCGGCGAGCTTGGTCGGTACGGACGGGATTCCGAGAGAAACGGCAGTCATCTGGCGTGCATCCCCAAGGTGTGGATCATGGTCCCGAGATCGGCGGGCTCCAGGCTTCGAGATTACGGCACCCCATGGGGGCCGAACACATCCCGTCCGAAACTCCACTCAATGGAGGGCGGCCCGTCACATAGTGTGCCGGGCCGCCCCAAACTTCACGAATCTGAAGGTCAGGTGAGTCTCACTGGGTTCACCACGTCCGCGATGAGCACCAGGATCGTGAAGCAGATGAAGATCCCCGCCACCACATAGGCGACCGGCATCAGCTTGGCGACGTCGAACGGGCCCGGGTCGGGGCGGCGCAGGACCTTCGCCAGGTTGCGGCGCACGGACTCCCACAGGGCGCCCGCGATGTGGCCGCCGTCGAGCGGGAGCAGCGGCAGCATGTTGAAGAGGAAGAGGGAGAGGTTGAAGCCCGCGATGAGGAACAGCATCATCGCGATCTGGTTCTCCGGCGGGATGTCCAGGGTGAACACGTCGCCGCCCACCCGGGCCGCGCCGACCACGCCCATCGGGGAGTCCTGCTTGCGCTCGCCGTCGCCGAACGCCGCGTTCCACAGGTCGGGGATCTTGGACGGCAGGGCGACGATCGACTCGACGCCGTTCTCCATCATGTCGCCCATGCGGTCCACGGATTCGCCGAAGGACTGCTGGACGATGCCGGTGGCCGGGGTGAAGCCGAGGAACCCGGCGTACACGTACTTGCCCTCTACGTAGGCACCGTCGCCGTCGGTCTTGGTGACCTGGTTCTTGATCAGATCGGCATGCAGATCGAGCCGCTTGCCGTCGCGCTCGACCGTGATCGTGGCCGGGCCGATGGTGTCGCGGATCTTCGTCTGGAGCGCGGCCCAGTCGCCGACGGGCTTCCCCTGGAAGGCGACGATCTTGTCGGCGGGCTTCAGTCCCGCTGCCTTGGCGGGCGCGGGCTTGTCGCCCTTCGCGCACTTGGCGCGGTTCTCGCTCTGCTGGATGACGCAGTCGGAGACCTTGCCGACCTGGGTCGTCTGGCTGCTGATGCCGAACGTCATCATCACGCCGAGGAAGATCGCCACGGCGAGGATCAGGTTCATGAAGGGGCCCGCGAACATCACGATCACGCGCTTCCACGGCTTGCGCGTGTAGAAGAGGCGCGATTCGTCGCCGGGCTGCAACTCCTCGAACGCGGCCGAGCGGGCGTCCTCGATCATGCCGCGCCAGGGGGACGTCGACCGTGCCTCTATGCGGCCGTCCGCGCCCGGCGGGAACATGCCGATCATGCGGATGTAGCCGCCGAGGGGAATGGCCTTGACGCCGTACTCGGTGTCGCCCTTCTTGCGCGAGAAGATGGTCGGGCCGAAGCCGACCATGTACTGCGGCACGCGGATGCCGAACATCTTGGCGGTCGACAGGTGCCCCAGCTCGTGCCAGGCGATCGAGAAGAGCAGCCCGATCACGAAGACGACTATCCCGAGGATCATCATCAAGGTCGTCATGCACGAGCCTCCGCGGTCGTCTTGCCTGCCAGTTCACGCGCCCGAGCACGTGCCCAGGTCTCCGCTTCGAGGACGTCCGCGACGGTCAGGGAGGTTCCCGGCGCCGCGGAGGCGGGACTGCCGTGTTCCTCCACGGTCCTCGTCACGGTCTCCATGATGCCGTTGAAGGGCAGCGCGCCCTTCAGGAACGCGTCCACGCACTCCTCGTTTGCGGCATTGAACACCGCCGGGGCCGTGCCCGCGAGCTCCCCGACGTGCCGGGCGAGGCCGACCGACGGGAACGCGTCGTGGTCGAGGGGGAAGAATTCCCAGGTCGAGGCCCGGGTCCAGTCGAAGGCGGGGGCCGCGTCCGGGACCCGTTCGGGCCAGCCGATGCCGATGGCGATCGGGCCGCGCATGTCGGGCGGCGTGGCCTGGGCGAGGGTCGAGCCGTCGCTGAACTCCACCATGGAGTGCACGTACGACTGGGGGTGGACGACGACCTCGATGCGGTCGAAGGGGATGTCGTAGAGGAGGTGCGCCTCGATGACCTCAAGACCCTTGTTGACCAGCGTCGCGCTGTTCACGGTGATCACCGGGCCCATGGCCCAGGTGGGGTGCGCGAGGGCCTCATCGGGGGTGACGTGCGCGAGGTCGGCCTTGGTGCGTCCGCGGAAGGGGCCACCGGAGGCGGTGACGACGAGCTTGCGCACGTCGGCGCGGGTGCCCGCGGCCAGCGCCTGGAAGAGCGCCGCGTGCTCGGAGTCGACCGGGATGATCTGTCCGGGCTTGGCGAGGGCCTTGACCAGCGGGCCGCCGACGATGAGGGATTCCTTGTTGGCGAGCGCGAGGGTGCGGCCCGCCTCCAGGGCGGCGAGCGTCGGGGCGAGGCCGATGGATCCGGTGATGCCGTTGAGGACCGTGTGGCAGTCGGAGGCGGCGAGCTGTGTCGCGGCGTCGGGCCCGGCCAGGATCTCGGGCAGCGGCTCCCCCGCGGCGTACTGCCCCCGGAGCGCCTCGCGCAGCGCCGGTACGACGTCCTCGCGGGCGACCGCGACGGTCCGCACCCGCAGCTGACGTGCCTGCTCGGCGAGGAGACCGACGCGGCCGCCCGCGGCGGAGAGCGCCGTGACGCGGAAGCGGTCGGGGTTGCGCAGGACGAGGTCGATGGCCTGGGTGCCGATCGAGCCCGTGGAGCCGAGGATCACGATGTCCCGCGGTCCTGCCCCCTCCGTGACGGAGACGGGGTCGAAGACGAGATGCGGGTCGGCGAGGGGAGATGGGCTGTCGCTCATCCCCCCATTGTGGCCGCAACACGCGTCCGGTCCGACAGGGCGTGCCCCGATAGGGGCGTACGGGGCGTGCGGCGGGGTCGTCACTGTGTGCGGCGAGCGCCTGCCGGGCCGTCGGGCGGCTGTGGCCCCGGCCCGCTTTCCAGCTCACTCCCCCGGCCGTCTTCCGGCCCTTCCCCGAGGGATGCGAAATCGCCCTCCAGGACGCCTTCCGCCGTGTCCATCGTCGGAGCCGTGAAGTGGAGTCGACCGCTGGGCTGCCGCGCCCGCAGGCCCTTGGCGCTGATCTCGACGGCGTCCCGCACGGGCTGCTCCTGCTGCTCGACCTGGACCTCCAGGTTGAAGAGGTAGCCGACGGACTCCTCCTTGATGGCGTCCATCATCGCGCCGAACATCTCGAACCCCTCCCGCTGGAATTCGAAGAGGGGGTCCCTGCCCAGGTAGGACCGCATCCAGATGCCCTCCTGGAGGTAGTCCATCTCGTACAGGTGCTCGCGCCACTTGCGGTCGAGGACGGACAGCACGACGCGTCGTTCCAGTTCGCGCACGACGTCCGTGCCGAGTGCGAGCTCGCGCTCCGCGTACCGGTCGTGGATGTCGTCGACCAGGGCCTCGCGCACCTGCTCGGCGGTGACGTCCGAGCGGGCGCCGGCCGCCGCGTCGAGGTCCCGCGCGGTGACGCGCACGGGGTAGAGCTGGCGGCAGGCGCTCCACAGCCGGTCCAGGTCCCACTCCTCGGCGAAGCCCTCGGCGGTGGCGGCGTCGACGTACGCCTCGACGGTGTCGTCCATGAAGTGGTGGATCTGCCCGCGCAGGTCCTCGCCCTCCAGGACGCGGCGCCGCTCCCGGTAGATGAGGCTGCGCTGGCGGTTGAGGACCTCGTCGTACTTGAGGACGTTCTTGCGGGTCTCGAAGTGCTGCTGCTCGACCTGGGACTGGGCGGAGGCGATGGCGCGGGTGACCATCTTGTTCTCGATGGGGACGTCGTCGGGGACGTTGGCCATGAGCATCACGCGCTCGACCAGCTCGGCGCGGAAGAGGCGCATCAGGTCGTCGCCGAGCGAGAGGTAGAAGCGGGACCGGCCGGGGTCGCCCTGGCGGCCGCTGCGGCCGCGCAGCTGGTTGTCGATGCGGCGTGACTCGTGCCGTTCGGTGCCGAGGACGTAGAGGCCGCCGAGCTCCGTGACCTCGGCGTGCTCGGCCGCCGCGGCGGCCTCGATGCGCCGCAGGGCCTCGTCGTAGTGGTCCGGGGCCTCCTCCGGGGTGAGCCCGGCCGCCCCGAGCTCGGCCTCGGCCATGGCCTCGGGGTTGCCGCCGAGCATGATGTCGGTGCCGCGGCCCGCCATGTTGGTGGCGACGGTGACGGCGCCTCTGCGGCCTGCCTGCGCGACGATCTGTGCCTCGCGCCGGTGGTTCTTGGCGTTGAGCACCTCGTGCGGGACGCCGCGCCCGTGGAGCAGGGCGGAGAGGTGCTCGGACTTCGCCACGGAGACGGTGCCGACGAGGATCGGCTGGCCGGTGCGGTGCCGTTCGATGATGTCGGCGACGACGGCCTCGAATTTCACGGATTCGTCGCGGTAGACGACGTCGGGCCGGTCCGCGCGGACCATCGGTTTGTTGGTGGGGACGGGCACCACGTGGAGTTTGTAGATCTGGTGGAACTCCGCGGCCTCGGTCATGGCCGTGCCGGTCATTCCGGAGAGTTTCTCGTAGAGGCGGAAGAAATTCTGCAGGGTGATCGTGGCGAGCGTCTGGTTCTCGTCCTTGACCGTGACGTTCTCCTTGGCCTCGATGGCCTGGTGGACGCCTTCGTTGTAGCGACGCCCGGCGAGAATGCGTCCGGTGTGCTCGTCGACGATCAGGACCTCGCCGTCGGTGACGACGTAGTCCTTGTCCCGCTTGAAGTGTTCCTTCGCTTTCAGGGCGTTGTTCAGCTGGCCGATGAGGGAGGTGTGGGCGGAGTCGTAGAGGTTGTCTATGCCGAGCTGGTCCTCCAGGAATTCGACGCCGCTGTCGAGGACGGCGACGGTGCGTTTCTTCGGGTCGTACTCGTAGTCGTACCCGGCGCGCAGTTCGGCGAGTTCCAGCTTGCGCTGCGGGGCCGTGAACTTCTCCTCCTGGATCGCGATGCCCCGCATCCGCCGTGCGGCGTCGGCGAAGAATCCGTACCAGTGCGTCGGCTGGTCGGCGGGGCCGGAAATGATCAGAGGGGTGCGGGCCTCGTCGATCAGGATGGAGTCCGCCTCGTCGACGATCGCGAAGTGGTGCCCGCGCTGCACCAGTTCGCTCTTCGACCATGCCATGTTGTCGCGCAGGTAGTCGAAGCCGAATTCGTTGTTGGTGCCGTACGTGATGTCGCAGGCGTATGCGGCGCGGCGTTCGTCCGGGGTCATCTCCGCCTTGATGACGCCGACGGTCAGGCCGAGGAAATGGTAGGCGCGGCCCATCCACCGGGCGTCGCGCGCGGCCAGGTAGTCGTTGACGGTGACGAGGTGAACTCCCTTGCCGGTCAGGGCGTTCAGATAGGCGGGCAGGGTGGCGGAGAGCGTTTTCCCCTCGCCCGTCTGCATTTCGGCGACGTTGCCGAGGTGGAGCGCGGCGCCGCCCATGATCTGGACGTCGAAGTGGCGCATGCCGAGGGTGCGCCGGGCGGCCTCGCGGACGGTCGCGAAAGCCTCGGGCAGCAGATCGTCGAGGTGCTCCCCGTCGGCGTACCGCTCTCTGTACTCGTCGGTGAGTGCGCGCAGTTCGGCGTCGGAGAGCCGCTCCACGTCCGCCTCGATGGAATTGACCTGATCCCTGATGCGTTCGAGCCTGCGCAGCATTCTGCCTTCGCCCGCGCGCATGATCTTTCCGGTGAGACGTTCCAGTTTGAGGACGGACAACGCGATCCCCTCCCGGTTCCCTGGCCGGTCAGCTCATTGTGAGCGGGGCGCATCTCCGCAGCAAGCACTCCGGTGACGGGCGGGGCGAATGCGGCGCACGCGCCATCTTTGGCGCGTGCGCCGGGTATTCGGCGGGTATTCGGCGGGCATTCGGCGGGCATTCGGCGGGCATTCGACGCCTACCATTCCGTACTGCCCGGTCGGATCACCCCTCCTTGATCACCCTCCGTACGTCGGGGCGGGGGGTCTCGGGCAGCTTGGTGTCCGCGATCCACGGGCCCTCGCCGGAGGGGTCGACGACGCCCGACTCCAGCCAGGTGTACGTCCCGGAGAGCACGCCCTTGACGACCTTGCGGTCCAGTTCGTCGGTGTTGGTCCACAGCCGGTCGAAGAGTTCGTCGACCCGGATGCGGGCCTGGCGGCAGAAGGCGTCGGCCAGTTGGTAGGCCTCGCGCCCGTACTCCTCGGTGGTGCGCAGGAGTTCGGCGCGCACGCACGCCGCGCTCATCGCGAAGAGCTCGGCGCCGATGTCGACGACGCGGCCGAGGAAGCCCTGCTTGGTCTCCATCTTCCCCTGCCAGCGGGACATGGCGTAGAAGGTGGAGCGGGCCAGCTTGCGGGCGCTCCGCTCGACGTAGCGCAGATGACCGGAGAGGTCCGGGTGGCCCTCGGGGTGGAACTCGGCGTACGAGCGCGGCAGTTGGCCGGGCCCTGTGACCAGCTTGGGCAGCCAGCGGGCGTAGAAGCCACCGGCCCGCGCGCCCGCCTTCGCCTTGTCGGACAGCGTCTTGTCCGGGTCGATGAGGTCGCCCGCCACCTTCAGGTGGGCGTCCACGGCCTCGCGGGCGATCAGCAGGTGCATGATCTCGGTGGAGCCCTCGAAGATGCGGTTGATGCGAAGGTCGCGCAGGACCTGTTCGGCGGGGACGGCGCGCTCGCCGCGGGCCCGGAGCGACTCGGCGGTCTCGAAGCCGCGGCCGCCGCGGATCTGGACGAGCTCGTCGGCCATCAGACAGGCCATCTCGGAGCCGTACAGCTTGGCGAGGGCCGCCTCGATGCGGATGTCGTTGCGGTCCTCGTCGGCCATCTGCGAGGAGAGGTCGAGGACGGCTTCGAGTGCGAAGGTCGTCGCCGCGATGAAGGAGATCTTCTTGCCGACCGCCTCGTGGTACGCGACGGGCTTGCCCCACTGTTCACGGGCGGCCGACCACTCGCGGGCGATCTTCAGGCACCACTTGCCCGCGCCGACGCACATGGCGGGCAGCGAGAGCCGTCCGGTGTTGAGGGTGGTGAGGGCGATCTTCAGGCCCGCGCCCTCGGGGCCGATGCGGTTCGCGGCGGGCACGCGCACCCGGTGGAAGCGGGTCACTCCGTTCTCCAGGCCGCGCAGGCCCATGAACGCGTTGCGGTTCTCGACGGTGACGCCCTCGGAGGCCGCCTCGACGACGAAGGCGGTGATGCCGCCCTTGTGGCCCTCGGACTTCGGCACCCGGGCCATCACGACCAGCAGGTCCGCGACGACGCCGTTGGTGGTCCAGAGCTTCACGCCGTCCAGTACGTAGTGATCGTCGCCGTCGCCGTCCGGGACCGCCGCCATCGCCATGCGCGCCGGGTCCGAGCCGACGTCCGGCTCGGTCAGCAGGAACGCGGTGATGTCGGTGCGCGCGCACCGGGGCAGGAAGGCGTCCTTCTGCTCCTGGGTCCCGAAGATCTTCAGGGGCTGCGGCACGCCGATCGACTGGTGCGCGGAGAGCAGCGCGCCGATCGCGGGGCTCGCGGAGCCGACGAGGGCCAGGGCCTTGTTGTAGTAGACCTGCGTGAGGCCGAGCCCGCCGTACTTCGTGTCGATCTTCATGCCGAGCGCGCCGAGCTCCTTGAGCCCCTGGATCACCTCGTCGGGGATCTTCGCCTCGCGCTCGATGCGGGCCGCGTCGATCTTCGTCTCGCAGAAGTCGCGGAGCTTGGCCAGGAATTCCTCGCCGCGCTGCGCGTCCTCGTCGGGCGGCATCGGGTGCGGGTGTATCAGGTCGAGCCGGAATCGGCCGAGGAAGAGTTCCTTGGCGAAGCTGGGCTTGCGCCAGTCCTGCTCACGGGCGGCCTCGGCGACCTGCCGGGCCTCGCGTTCGCTCACGGACGGCTTGGGGGTTGGTGCGGTCATGAGGAGCTCACCTCGCCGCGGAGTGGGGCCACCGGACCCATCGGCCCGGCTGTGCCCGGTCGGTTACTGACTGGTGCTACTGGATCGTTGGTACCCGATCCGCCCCGAGCCCACCAGTCCTCGCGCAGCGTTCGGCGCATTGCGCACCCGTGCGGCCGCGCCCGCCCACTCGCCCTACGAGAACGGCCGGAGCCCCCGCACAGTGGGCTCCGGCCGTTGTTCCTCGGGGGCGTGGGGGCTACAGGGCGAGGCCCGTCAGAACCATGACGCGCTCGTACGTGTAGTCGTCCATCGCGAAGCGGACGCCCTCGCGGCCCACGCCGGACTGCTTGACGCCGCCGTACGGCATCTGGTCGGCGCGGTAGGAGGGGGCGTCGCCGATGACCACGCCGCCGACCTCGAGGGCGCGGTGCGCGCGGAAGGCGGTCTGCAGGTCGTGCGTGAAGACGCCCGCCTGGAGGCCGTACTTGGAGTCGTTGACGGCGTCGAACGCGGCGTCCTCGCCGTCCACCTTCTTCAGCGTGAGGACGGGGCCGAAGACCTCCTCGTACGCGAGGGTGGTGTCCGCCGGTACGTCGGCGAGCACGGTCGGCGCGTACGCGGCGCCGTCCCGCTTGCCGCCCGCGAGCAGCCGCGCGCCCGCGGCGACGGCCTCGTCGACCCAGGACTCCACGCGCTTGGCGGCGTCCTCGTTGACCAGCGGGCCGACCTCGGTCTTCGGGTCGGACGGGTCGCCGGTGACCTGTGCCTCGACGGCCTTGACCACGCGCGGCACCAGGCGGTCGTAGACGGAGGCGTCCGCGATGACCCGCTGCACGGAGATGCAGGACTGGCCGCCCTGGTAGTTGGAGAACGTCGCGATGCGCGAGGCCGCCCAGTCGAGGTCCTCGTCGGAGGCGTAGTCGGCGAGGACCACGGCCGCGCCGTTGCCGCCGAGCTCCAGGGTGCAGTGCTTGCGCGGCACCGAGTCCATGATCGCGTAGCCGACCTTCTCGGAGCCGGTGAACGAGATGACCGGCATGCGCTCGTCCTGGACCAGGGCGGGCATCTTGTCGTTGGCGACCGGCAGGATGCTCCACGAACCGGCCGGCAGCTCGGTCTCGGCGAGCAGCTCGCCGAGGATCAGCCCCGAGAGCGGGGTGGCAGGCGCGGGCTTCAGGATGATCGGCGCGCCGACGGCGATGGCCGGGGCGATCTTGTGCGCGCAGAGGTTCAGCGGGAAGTTGAACGGCGCGATGCCGAGGACGACGCCCTTGGGGAAGCGGCGGGTCAGCGCGAGGCGGCCCTGGCCACCGGCGTCGGTGTCCAGGCGCTGGGCCTCACCGCCGTTGAAGCGGCGGGCCTCCTCGGCGGCGAACCGGAAGACGGAGACGGCGCGGCCGAGCTCGCCGCGGGCCCACTTGATCGGCTTGCCGTTCTCGGCGGAGATCAGCTGGGCGATCTCCTCGGTGCGCTCGACGAGGCGGTCCGAGACGTGGGCGAGGGCGGCGGCGCGGACGTGGGCCGGGGTCGCGGCGAACTCGTCGCGCACGGCGTACGCGGCGGCGACGGCCTCCTCGACCTGGGCGTCGGTCGGGACGGCGGCCTTGCCGACGATCCGTCCGTCCCAGGGCGAGGTGACGTCGAGGGTGGTCTCGCCGGTGGTCTGGCGACCGGCGAGCCAGAAGGCGTGGATGGAAGTCATGTCGATTCCCGGCCCTTCCGCGGTGGTGTGTCTGGGGGTACGTCCCTCACGGTAGGGGTAGGCGGAGGGGCTGGCGTTTGTCCGACGCGGAGTACTGGCCGGGGGCCTCGCGCCGCTTTGTATGTGTCGCCCTTTTTCTTCGGCGGCGGGCCCGCGGGGGCTGGGTGCGCAGTTCCCCGCGCCCCTTGTGTGGTGGGGCGGCCCCCCAATTCTTTTCGGCCTCGGGCCGGTGGGGGCTGAGCGCGCAGTTCCCCGCGCCCCTCAGGGGCGCCCCTTGCGGGGGCTCGCTCGTCAGTCCGAGCCCATCGACGTCGCCTTCAGCGACAGCCACAGCTCCATGCGGACGTCTGGGTCGTCGAGGGAGCGGCCGAGGATCTCCTCGACCCTGCGCATCCGGTACCGCAGCGTGTGCCGGTGGACGCCGAGGTCTGCCGCCGCCGCGTCCCACTGGCCGTGCCGGGAGAGCCACGCCCGCAGCGAGGCGACGAGGTCGCCGCGGCCGGTCGCGTCGTGCTCGTGCAGCGCCCGCAGCAGACCGTCCGCGAAGGCCCGCACCGCGTCGTCGGCGAGCAGCGGCAGGACGGACCCCGCGGCCAGTTCCTCGTGCTCGACGAGGGCACGGCCGCGCCGCCGCGCGACGGACAGCGCCTGCTCGGCCTGTTTGTACGCGGTGGCCGCGGCGATCGGCCCGGCCGGTGCGGAGAGCCCCATGACCAGCTCGGCCTGCTCACCCGACGCGGCGGGCTCGCGCCCCGCGACGCCGCGCCCCGCCTCCAGCGCGGCCGCGTACTGCGCGCAGGCCCGCGCGCCCGCGCCGCCGTCCACCACGAGCAGCACGAGCCGCTCCCCGTACGGGACGACGAGCAGCGCCTCGCCGGAGCGCGCGGCCGCGGCCTCGACGACGTCGACGAGCGCGGCGAGCGGGTCGCCGCCGCCCGAGACGTCGGCCACCGCGGCCAGGACCGCGGCGGACGCGGCGCCGCCCTCCTGCCCGCCCGCGCCGTCGCCGTTGTCATCGGCGCCCGCCCGCACCCGGGCCGCCGACGCGGACGCCACCTCGGCGACGACCAGGCGGAAGGGCGCGTCCAGGAGCCCGCCGTACAGGTCCCCGGCGACGGTCCGCGCGTGGTCCGGCTCGCCCGCGAGCAGCATCCGCAGCACGGCCACGCCGATCCGCTGCTCGGCGGCGTGCAGCGAGCGGGAGCGCTCGGTGGTGAGGGTGAGCAGCGCGATGGCGGAGTGCACCGCGTACCGCTCGGCGGTGCCGAGGGTCGACGCCGTGCCGACGGCGAGCGCGGCGCGCGGCCTGCGGCCCGCGCCGAGCGAGTGCAGCTCCACGCGGTCCTCGGCGCCCGCGACGACGGAACTGGCGGGCGCCGGACGCTCCCTGAGGCGTTCGACGTCGGCGGTGAGCCGGGCGGCCCTGCGGGTGGCCCACTCCGGCGCGGTGGCGACGACGGCGCCGGACGCGTCGTAGAGCGCGGCCCAGCCGTCGACCTGCCCGGCGAGCGCGAGCAGCAGCCCTTCGGGGCCGTCGCTCAGCGTCTGCTTGGTCAGTTCGCGCTGGGCGGCGAAGCCCGCGGTCACGGCGCGGTACTGCTCGGCGGCGATGGCGGCCGACACGGCCTTGCTGATGGCGAGGAACGGGGTGCGCCGCGGCACCGCGAGGAGCGGCAGGTCCGCGTCGGTGGCGGCGTCCACGAGTGCCTCGGGGATGTCGGGGTAGTGCACGCCGACGGCGAAGCCGAGCCCGACGACACCGGCGCCCGCGAGCCGCTTCACATAGCGCCGCATGGCCTCCGGGTCCTCGGCGTCCAGCTTCAGCGCGGTGATGAGGAGGAGCTCGCCACCCTCCATGTAGGGCACGGGGTCGGCGAGTTCGCTCGCGTGCGCCCAGCGCACGGGGGCGTCCAGACGTTCCTCGCCCGCGCGCACGGTCAGCTTGAGCGCGGAGTGGTGGACGAGGGAGGCGAGCGTGGGCGGCATGGGACCTTCAGGTCTGCGGCAGGCGGGGCGGGCGGGCTTCCCGGCCCCCCGGGGAGCGGGTGCCGGGATGTGGATCGTCGCGATATCGATCTTGGTGATATCGATCTTGGTGATATCGATCTTCGCGATGTGGATCTTCGCGATGTGGATCTTTTGGCCGGTCCGTATGAACGACCTGTGTCGATTCTGCCTCACCGTACGGTGCGCCAGGGACCGAACACCACGTACGGGACGATCCGGAAGCCCTCCCGCGATGGACCCTCCGGGTACCCCTCCCTCCCTGCTTCAGACTCCAGCGCGGCGTCAGCCCCGCAGGTCCACGAGGAGCGGCGGCGCGTACTCGCCCCGTACGTCGGTCAGGGAGAGCACCGCGTGCCCCGGCGGCACCCCGTGTGCCAGCTCGGACGCGGACCACCGCTCGCGCTCGACCTGGCGGACGGTGACGGCGCGGGCCGTCGGGGCGTTGCCGGTGATGACACGGCGCAACGCGTGCACGGTCTTGCCCAGTGGGGTCTCGGCGATGATCTGCCGGTCGGTGACATCGCGTGCCTCTGTCCACTCCTTGCCCCAGACTTCCGCGAAGTCCTGGCCGTCCCACGGGGTGAGACCGGAGAGCGCCATGCGGCAGCCGGTCGCGCCGAGCAGGGGGGTGCGCAGCGGACGGGGTACGTCGTCGAGCGTACGCAGGGTCATGACGACGCCCGCGTTGGCGGACCGCAGCCGCTGGATGCGGCGTACGGACTCCGGGGTGACCGTGCCGGACGCGTCGTCCAGGACGAGGCAGGCGAAGAGCGAGCGGTCATCGCGGGCGGCGGCGCTGGCCGTGAACTGGGCGAGGACGAGGCGGGCGAGGATGCGCGAGGCGTCGGCGTGCCCGCGCTCGGGGAGGTCGATGCGGACGCGGACGGGGTGGTCGAGGGCCCGCAGCGAGAAGGGGGTGCTGCGGCCCGAGGTGTCGAAGAAGGCGGCGAAGGCGGGCCTGTCGAGCAGGGCGATGCGGTCGGCGAGGACCGCGCCGGGGTCGCCGGGGTGCCCCAACTGGCGCTCGCGGGCGTCGAGTTCGCGGATCATCGCATCGTGTCCCGCCTGCTGCAGCGCCTTGCGCAGCGCGCCGAGCGGGCCGGGCGAGCCGTCGAGCAGGGCGCGCAGTTCGGGTACGGAGGGGAAGCGCCGGTGGACGGCGAGCCAGGGGCCGAGGAGCTGGGCGAGGCAGGTCGTGGAGCGGCGGCTGTCACCGCTGGGGTGGGGGTCGACGAGGTCGCCGACGAGGGCCTCGGCGAGCACGGCCGCGGCCTCGTCCGGGTCGTCGGTGCCGCCGTACAGGTCGAGGTCGTACAGGGAGTCGGGGTGCCCGACCCGCACCACCACGTCGTAGTCCTCGGCGGGCCCGAGCCCCGCGCCCGCCGCGCCGACCACCACGACGGCGGCCCGCCCGGCGAGGGCGCCGAGGCAGAGCGACTCGGCGAGCGGCCACACCACGCGGGCGGTCTTGCCGGACCCGCCGGGACCGACGGCGACCAGCGAGGTGCCGAGCAGGTCGGGCCCGAGCGCGAGCCCGGTGTCCCGGTAGGCATACGGGTTACGGGGGTCGTCGACCGTCGTCCCGATCCGCACCTGCGCCGTGGCGAGGTCGTGGCGCGCGGCGCGCTGGGGCAGGTCCCGGTCGCCGGACGGATGCATGCAGGCGCCGGCCCCGTCCCGTACGACCGCGTCGCTGAAGGCGTCGAGCGGGCTGCGACCGGCCCGCACGGACCGCCAGGCCCGCGCGATCCGGGCGTGGTCGACATCGCGCATCAGCCCGGCCCGCGCGTCGGCGGCGAGCCGGTCGGCGGCGTCCTGCGCGCCCGCGGCCCGCAGTTGCGGCCAGTGGGCGGGGTCCTCCTCGGGGGCGGGCGGCGGCGGGGGCGCGGCGGGGCGGCGCAGCCGGGGGGCGACGAACCGGCGCCAGACCTCGGACCAGCGGCCGATCCGGCCGACGCCGATCATGATGCCGAGCACGATGACGGTGTAGTAGCCGTACCAGAGGAAGGCGTTGCCGATCCGGCCGTTGTGGAGCCAGGCGTCGGGCAGGAACAGTTCGAGCGGCAGCACCCACCAGCCGCCCAGGTACCCGTTCCAGAGCAGCGACCAGAGCAGCCACCCCACGAGGAAGGCGATCAGCGCCCCGCTCAGGAGCTGCCGCGTCGGGGTGACCTCCGGCTCCTGCTCCGGGCGCGGCTTGTGCGCGTAGCGCCAGATGCCGGGCAGGGCCGTGGGCCGCGGCGCGCGCAGCCAGGTGAGGAAGGCGGCCCCGTCGGGCAGCGGAGCCGCCCCGGGAGCCTGCGCGGGCCTGGGCGGCACCCCGGGCGACCGCGGCCCCGCCCCGGGCGTCCCGGTCCCGGCCCCTGTCCGAGGCGCCCCTGCCCCTGCCCGAGGCGCCGCGGACCCGGGCGGAGGCGCCGCCGGGCGCGGCACCGGTGTGGCGTGTGTGCCGCGAGCGTCGTGCGTGCCGTCGGAGTCCATGCCCCTTGCCCCCTGACCAGCCGATCTGTCGTTTCGCGGGTCAATCTAGTGCCCCAGCAGGGCCAGTTCACCGAATACGCGCCCGGACCTGCGGTGATCCAATATCCACCGCGCCTCTCGTCTATCCACCGCGCCTCTCGTCTCGGCCCGGCCCGCTATGTCCACCACGGACAACCGCCACGCCCGACGACTCCCCGATGGAGCATGCCCGCTCCTTGGCCTCGCCCCTAACCTGCGAAGAAAGCAGTAGAGCGTCCGTATCGGCGTCCGTATCGTCGCCCCACCCCCCAGGAGCCCCCATGACTGCCCTTCCGCAGGAGCGCCGCGTCGTCACCGCCATCCCCGGTCCGAAGTCGCAGGAGCTGCAGGCCCGCCGTACCGCCGTGGTCGCCGGTGGCGTGGGCTCCGTACTGCCCGTCTTCGCCGCGCGCGCCGGGGGCGGGATCATCGAGGACGTCGACGGCAACCGTCTGATCGACTTCGGCTCCGGCATCGCCGTGACGTCTGTCGGCGCGTCCGCGGAGGCCGTGGTGCGCCGGGCGTCCGCGCAGCTCGAGCAGTTCACCCACACCTGTTTCATGGTCACGCCGTACGAGGGCTACGTCGCCGTCGCCGAGGCGCTCGCGGAGCTCACGCCGGGTGACCACGAGAAGAAGTCGGCCCTGTTCAACTCCGGCGCCGAGGCCGTCGAGAACGCCGTCAAGATCGCCCGCGCGCACACCAAGCGCCAGGCCGTCGTCGTCTTCGACCACGGCTACCACGGCCGCACGAACCTCACGATGGCGCTGACCGCGAAGAACATGCCGTACAAGAACGGCTTCGGTCCGTTCGCGCCCGAGGTGTACCGCGTGCCGGTCGCCTACGGCTACCGCTGGCCGACCGGCGCCGAGAACGCCGGTGTCGAGGCCGCCAAGCAGGCCATCGACATGATCGGCAAGCAGGTTGGGGCCGAGAACGTCGCCGCGATCATCATCGAGCCGGTGCTCGGCGAGGGCGGCTTCATCGAGCCCGCCAAGGGCTTCCTGCCGGAGATCGTGAAGTACGCGAACGACAACGGCATCGTCTTCGTCGCGGACGAGATCCAGTCCGGCTTCTGCCGCACCGGCCAGTGGTTCGCCTGCGAGGACGAGGGCATCGTCCCGGACCTGATCACCACGGCCAAGGGCATCGCGGGCGGCCTGCCGCTCGCCGCCGTCACGGGCCGCGCCGAAATCATGGACGCCGCGCACGCGGGCGGCCTCGGCGGCACCTACGGCGGCAACCCGGTGGCCTGCGCCGGTGCGCTCGGCGCCATCGAGACCATGAAGGAGCTCGACCTCAACGCCAAGGCGAAGCACATCGAGGCCACCATGAAGGCCCGGCTGACCGCCATGGCCGAGAAGTTCGACATCATCGGCGACATCCGCGGCCGCGGCGCGATGATCGCCATCGAGCTGGTCAAGGACCGCACGACCAAGGAGCCGCACCCGGAGGCCACCGCCGCCCTGGCCAAGGCCTGCCACGCGGAGGGCCTGCTCGTGCTGACCTGCGGCACGTACGGCAACGTCCTGCGCTTCCTGCCGCCGCTGGTCATCGGTGACGACCTCCTGAACGAGGGCCTCGACATCATCGAGGGCGCCTTCTCCCGCGTCTGAGGGCCTGTCCTTGAACCCCGGGGGCGCTCGACCCGGCGTGCGGGACCCGTACGGATCTCCGCACGGATCCCCGTACCGGCCGGGGCGGGCGTCGGGGCATGTGAAGAAGGTGTGGGGGCCCCATGTCGGGTTGCTGTTGCGTCTGGTCGGCCCGCGATGACCTGCCGTACGGTTTCTGCAGATGAGAGAAACACCCGCCCACAGGGGACTGTGAGCGGCACCATGGCGGAGCTTCCCCAGCCCCGCCCTGGTCGTGCCTCAGCGCACGCCCGGGGTCTTCGACTCCGGAACTCCTCACCGATCGGACGGCCGCTCGCCCCAAACCCCCCGGGGCGCGCGGACCACCGATCCGGAAGACCGCCTCGACGCCTCACCCGCCGGACTCGCGCAAGCGGAGCGGCTCGGACAGGCCGGGCCGGTCGACCACCGAAGGGCTAGCGCACTCCCCCCCTTGCGCTAGCCCTTCGGCGCGTTCACACCGGGCCCCGGCCGGACCGCCGCCCCTGCGCGTCCAGCAGGTACCCCGCGCGCTTGACGGTGCGCAGCGTGATGCAGCGGTCCGCGATCTGCACCCCTTCCAGACCGCACACGCGGTTCCCGCCGCCGTTCCCGTGGGCGGGCCCGCGAGCGCCGTCGCGCCCGGGTCCTCGCTGCGCTTCACCGCCGCCACCACCGGATCCGCATCCCTCGCGGGCGACCGGCTGATCGCCGAGGTGCAGGGCGTGCTGTGGTCCCTGCCGCGCAAGGGCGGCGAGGCCGTGCCGCTCACCCCTGCCGACCTGGAGCCGACGCGTCCCGTGCACTCGCCCGACGGCAGGCTCATCGCCGTCTGCGCGTACCGCTCGGGCGCTTTCCAGATCTGGACGCTGAAGCCGGACGGCTCCGAGCTGACCCAGCGCACCGAGGGCCCGTGGGACTGCCGCGGGCCCGCCTGGTCGCCGGACGGCAAGCGGATCGCCTTCGCCTCCGAGCGCGACGGCGATCCGGTGGCCGGTGCCCCCTTCCGCATCTGGACCCTGGAACTGGCCACCGGCGAGCTGACCCGGCTGACCGGCCGCCCCGGCCAGACCGGGCCCGCGCAGGACGGCGCGTGGGAGGACTTCGATCCGGTCTGGGCGCCGGACGGCAAGCGGGTGCTGTTCGTCCGCGGGGCGGTGACGGCGGGCGCGCTCGACGCCCGCGGCGTCGTCTCCGTGGCCGCCGACGGCAGCGGCTCCGTCACCGTGGAACACACCGACACCAGCACCGACCAGCTCCTCGCACCGGCCGTCTCCTCGGACGGCACGCTCGCCTACCTGCGGACGACCGCCGCGCCGAACGCGGGCTGCGCCCTCGTCGTGGCAGGCGAGACCGTGGCGGTGGGCGGCGACATCGCGCCCGTGCCGCCCCGCTGGATCTCCTCCAGGGAGCTGCTCCTCACGGTCGACGGCCACTTCACCGTCGTACGGCCCGCCGCCCCCGGCACCCGTGAGGACATCGCCTTCACCGCGCCCCTGCCGCTCGACCGCCCGGACTACCGGGTCAAGTCCTTCGATCTGGACGGCGCCGTAAGCCGCCCGGTGCGCGCCTTCGACCTGCCCGTGCTCTCGCCCGACGGCAAGCAGGTCGCCTTCACCGCCCTCAACTCCCTCTGGATCGGAGACGTCTCGGGCGGCAGGGCACCGCGCCGGGTGACCCGGGCCAAGGCGACCGGATACCTGTACGCGGCATCGTGGACGCCCGACGGCAAGGCCCTGCTGTACTGCGACGACCGCGACGGCATGCCCGCCGTCCGCCGACGGGAGCTGGCCGACGGCAAGGAGACGGTGCTCGCCTCCGGCGGCCGGATCCAGCCGGTGCTCTCCCCCGACGGCAACCGCCTCGCCTGCTTCGACCTCGCGACGAACCTGCTGGTACGGGACCTGCGCACCGGCGAGGAGGAGAAGCTCGCCGCCGGTCCGCCCGGCGGCGAGATATCCGGCAGGCCCAGCTGGTCCCCCGACGGCCGCCGGATCGCGGTCAGCGTTCGCAACCGCATCAACCAGCGCTTCCGCGAGGGCTACAACCTCATCCGGGTCATCGACACCGCCGACGGTTCCGCCGAGACCCACGCGGTGGCGCCGCACACCTCCCTCTCCGACCGCACCAGCAACGGCCCGGTCTGGTCCCCCGACGGCCGGTACATGGCCGCCGTCGTCGAGTCCGCGCTGTGGCTGCTGCCGGTACGCGCCGACGGCACCCCCGACGGCAAGCCCCGCACCTTCCCGGGCGAGGCGGCCGACCACCCCACCTGGTCGGGCGACGGCCGCCACGTCCTCTACCTGTCGGCGGGCCGTCTCCGGCTCCTCACCGTCGCCGACGGCAGCGTCCGCACGGTCAAGCTGCCGCTCGACCACCGGCGCCCCGCGGCCGAGGACACCGTCGTGCACGCGGGTCGCTTCTGGGACGGCAGCGGCGACGACGACACCGTCCGCGAGAACGTCGACATCACCATCCGCGGCGGCCGCGTCGCCGCCGTCGAACCGCACCGCCCCGGCCGCGCCGCCGCCCGCCGCGTGGACGCCGCGGAGCACACCGTGATCTCCGGTCTGTGGGACGCCCACATGCACCCGCAGCCGAACGTCTACGGCGGCAGGCAGGCCGCCCTGTTCCTCGCCTACGGCGTCACGAGCACCGTGTCGATGGGCGGCGCCGGATACGAGGGGGCCCGGCTGCGCGAGGCCATCGCCGCCGGTGAGCTGGCCGGGCCCCGGCTCGTGACCGCGAGCGAAGTGCTCGACGGGACGCGCGTCGCCTGGGACAACCGTGTCCACGCGACCCGCGAGGGCCTGCGCCGGACCCTCTCGCGCGGCAAGGCCCTCGACTGGGACTTCGTCAAGACCTACGTCCGGGCCCCGGGCTGGGTGATGGAGGAGGCCGCGCGCTTCGCGCACGAGGAGCTCGGCGTGCGCTGCGGCAGCCACAACCTCTCCCCCGGCATCCAGCTCGGCCACGACCTGACGACGCACCTCCAGGCTACGCAGCGGGCCGAGTTCGGCCACGCCACCACCGCGGGCGAGCTCGCCTACCAGGACGTGACGGAGATCTACACCGCCACCGGCGACTTCCACCTGGTCGCCACGCCGTTCTCGGCCACCCCGCTGATCGGCGCGGCACCGGGCCTCGCGAAGGACCCGCGGGTCACCCGGCTCATGCCGCCGTGGGAGACCTCCCAGGTTCAGGGCCTTGCGGCGCAGCCGCCCACCGAGGCACAACTGGCCACCCTCACGCGGGAGATCGACATCTACCGCAGGATCTCGGCGGCCGGCGGGCTCATCGCCATCGGCACGGACTCCCCGGGCATCCCGACCGGCCTGGGCGTGCACATCGGGCTGCGCGCCCTGCGGCGCGGCGGCATGTCGGTCTCCGGGACGCTGCGCACGGCGACCTCCGCGCCCGCGCGCGTCTTCGGCCTCGACCGCGACCTCGGCACCCTTGAGGTGGGCAAGCTCGCCGACCTCGCAGTCATCGACGGCGACCCCTTCACCGACTTCGACTCGCTGGTGCGGACGGTGTCGGTGATGCGGGGCGGCGTGCCGTACGAGCAGCGGGACCTGGTCGACTCCGTGCCCGCGGTGCGGGTCGCGGCGAAGGACCGGGCGCACTGGGACCGTACGGGTGCGAAGTTGCGGAGCCAGTGCTGCGACCACGGGCACTGATCCCGCCCTCGCCCGCGCGCCGTGCCCCGCACGCGCGCGTGGGCGATCATTCCTGCCAGGCTGGGGCCCATGTCTGCATCCCCGCCCCCGAGCCCCCGGGGCGTGCCTGCCTCGCCGGAGAGCCGGGCCCCCGCGCCGCGGCGGCCCGTCCTCACCCTCTCCCTGTGCGCGCTCCTCTTCGCGCTCCTCAGCTGGCAGGTCGTGGCCGACGGGCCGCTGCGCCGCGCCGACGAGCGCGCGGCGCGCACCCTTACCGGCAGCCGCCTGCCGGACCGTGCCGCCGAGTTCCTCGCCGACCTCGGCAACGTCACGGTGGCCGTGCCGGTGCTCCTCGCCGTCCTCGCGTACACGGCCTGGCGCGGGCGGCGGTCCGGTGCGTACCGCTGGTGGCTGCCCGCGGCCGCCGCGCTCGTCGCGATGGCCGCGGTGCCCGCGCTCGTGGCCCCGCTGAAGGCACTGATCGACCGCCCGGGGCCACCCGGCTCGACCGGTCACGACGGCTACTTCCCCTCGGGCCACGCGGTGACGGCCACGGTCGCCTACGGCGCGGCGGTCCTGCTCGTCCTGCCCTGGCTGCGCGGCGCGTACGGCCGCCGCGAACTGGTCATCGCCTGCTGCCTGTTGAACGTCGCGGTCGGGTTCGGGCTGGTGCGCAGGGGCTACCACTGGCCCCTGGACGTGGTGGCGGGCTGGTGTCTGTCCGTGGCGCTGCTGCAGGTGATGCTGGTGGTGATCAGCCGAAGTATGCGTCGAAGTTCTTCGAGAACTCCCAGTTGTTGAAGCGGTCCCAGTTGATCGACCACGTCATCAGGCCGCGCAGGTCCGGCCAGGTGCCGTGGGTCTTGTACGAGCCGCAGTTGGCGCCCCTGGTCAGGCAGTCCAAGGTCTTGTTGACCTCGCCCGTCGCCACGTGGCCGTTGCCCGCGTTGACGGACGCCGGCATGCCGATGGCGACCTTCCGGGGCGGCAGGGGCGGGAAGACGTTGTTCTTGTCGCCCGCCACGGGGAAGCCGGTGAGCAGCATGTCGGTCATCGCGATGTGGAAGTCCGCGCCGCCCATGAAGTGGTACTGGTTGTCCAGGCCCGTGATCGGACCCGAGTTGTAGTCCTGGACGTGCAGCAGCGTGAGGTCGTCGCGCAGGGCGTGGATGACCGGGAGGTACGCACCCGCGCGCGGGTCCTGGCCGCCCCACTTTCCGGTGCCGTAGTACTGGTACCCGAGCTGCACGAAGAAGGTCTCCGGCGCCATGGTGAGCGTAAAGCCGGAGCCGTACTTGGCCTTGAGGGTCTTCACCGCGGAAATGAGGTTGACGATCACCGGGGTCTTCGGGTTCTTGAAGTCGGTGTCGTCGGCGTTGAGCGAGAGCGAGTGGCCCTCGAAGTCGATGTCGAGGCCGTCGAGCCCGTACTCGTCGATGATCCTGGAGACCGAGGAGACGAAGGTGTCGCGGGCCTGCGCCGTCTTGAGCTGGACCTGGCCGTTCTGGCCGCCGATGGATATCAGGACCTTCTTGCCCGCGGCCTGCTTCGCCTTGACGGCCGCCTTGAACTCGTCCTTGGTCTCCACGTTCGGGCACTCGGTCTTCGGGCAGAGGCCGAAGCGGATGTCGCCCGAGGTCGCGGAGGTCGGCTCGCCGAACGCGAGGTCGATGATGTCCCAGCTGTCGGGGGTGTCGGCGAGGCGGGTATAGCCGGAGCCGTTGGCGAAGCTGGTGTGCAGATAGCCGACGAGGGCGTGGTCGGCGAGAGCCCGGTCGGCGCCCGGCTGGTCGGGTGCCGCTGTCGCGCGGGTGGAGAGCAGGCCGGAAGCGGTCAGCGCGCAGGCGGCGACGGCGACCGCGGCGAGACGTCCGACGCGGGTCGCGCGGTTGATGCGGCTGACGCGGCTGACACGGCTGGTGCGGCTGACACGGCTGATGCCGCTGATGCCACTGATGCCGCTGGTTCGGGGCAACAAGGAGCGGTCCACAACTGCCTCCGGGCATGGGGGGATTGGAGGGCGGGTCGCGCTTAACTTGGTCCAGACCAATTGAGTTGTCAAGGAGTCCGGCGACTCACTTCTCGCTTGCGGCGCATCACCCCTCCCGCGCCAGCCACGCCGCCGCCTCGTGCATCGCGAGCTCAAGCACCGCCGGGTCCGTGAGCGTGCCGGAGCCGTCCGGCGGGACCAGCCAGCGGATGCCGCCCGTGGGCCGGCCGGGGTGGGGCACGACGAGCCAGGTGCCGCTGCCGACGCCGCGTACACCTGTACCGAGCCAGCGCGAGACCGTGCCCGGCGGCACGAAGAACCCCGTGCGCTCATCGCCGAAGTCGGCGAGCACGGGGCCGGGGTGGTCGACGCAGCGGGTCAGCACGTCGAGCGTGGGATAGCCGAGTTCGGCGGGCAGGATCAGCACGTCCCAGCGCCGCCCGGCCGGCAGGAGCGCGATCCCGAGGGGGTTCCGCTCCCATTCGAAGCGGCAGGCGTCCGGGTCGGGCGCCGCCGACGCCAGCCATTCGACCGCCGCCCTCACGCCCGAACCACCCGGACCACCCGGACCACCCGGACCAGTCGAGCCACCCGGACCAGTCGAGCCAGTCATGACAGAACCTCTCTCTCCCGTACGACAACAGTGCGTGCACTGGGGAGAGGGGGTTCGGGGCGTCGCATTACGCGGGTTCCGGCTGCCGGTTGGGGGTGCGAGGGGCACAGGGGGCGAACGGGGCGTGCGCCGGTCGAGCACGCCCCGCTCAGTGGCCCGTTACGTTCTCGGACGGCCCGGCCGCTCAGCTGTCGAAGCCGAGGCCCAGCTTGTCCATCGTCTTGAGCCAGAGGTTCCGCTTGCCGCCGTTGGCGTCGGACCGGGCGAGCGACCACTTGGTCAGGGCGACGCCGGTCCACGCGAAGGGCTCGGGCGGGAACGGCAGCGGTTTCGTACGGACCATCTCCAGCTCCGTGCGCTCCGTCCGCTCGCCGGACAGCAGGTCCAGCATCACGTCGGCGCCGAACCGGGTGGCCCCGACACCGAGACCCGTGTACCCCGCCGCATAGGCGACGCGGCCCTTGTGCGCCGTACCGAAGAACGCCGAGAAGCGCGAGCACGTGTCGATGGCGCCACCCCACGCGTGGGTGAAGCGCACCCCCTCCAACTGCGGAAAACAGGTGAAGAAGTGCCCGGCGAGCTTCGCGTAGGTCTCGGGGCGGTCGTCGTACTCGGCGCGCACCTTGCCGCCGAACGGATAGATCGCGTCGTAGCCGCCCCACAGGATGCGGTTGTCGGCGGAGAGCCGGAAGTAGTGGAACTGGTTGGCGCTGTCGCCGAGGCCCTGCCGGTTCTTCCAGCCGATCGCCGTCAGCTGCCCGTCGGTCAGGGGCTCCGTCATCAGCGCGTAGTCGTAGACCGGGACGGTGTACGGGCGCAGGCGCTTGACCAGCGAGGGGAAGATGTTCGTGGCGAGCGCGACCTGCCCGGCGAAGACTCTGCCGTACGGCGTGCGAATCGCCATACCGGCTCCGGACGCGGCCAGTTCGAGGGCGGGTGTGTGCTCGTAGAAGCGCACCCCCTTCGCCAGGCAGGCCCGCTTCAGGCCCCAGGCCAGCTTGGCCGGGTCGAGCATGGCGACGCCGTCGCGGTCCCAGAGCCCGCCGAGGAAGGTCGGCGAGTCGACCTGCTCGCGCAGGGTGTCCGCGTCGAGCAGTTCGGCGCCGCCCGCCAGGCCGTGCTCCGCCATCTCCTCGTACATCTCGCGGAGTTCGGCCAGCTGGTGCGGCTCGGTGGCCACGTCGATCTCGCCGGTGCGCTCGAAGTCGCAGTCGATGGAGTAGCGCTTGACGGCCGCCTCGATCTCGTCGAGGTTGCGGGCGCCGAGCTCCTCCAGTTTCCCGATCTCGCCGGGCCAGCGGGCCAGGCCGTTGCCGATGCCGTGGGTGAGGGAGGCGGCGCAGAAGCCGCCGTTGCGGCCGGACGCGGCCCAGCCCGCCTCGCGGCCCTCGACGAGGACGACATCGCGGTGCGGGTCGCGCTCCTTGGCGATCAGCGCGGTCCACAGGCCGCTGTACCCGCCGCCGACGACAAGCAGGTCGCACCGGTCGTCGCCGGTCAGGGCGGGCTCGGGGGCGGGCCTGCCGGGGTCGTCCAGCCAGTACGAGAGGGGCCGGGCGTCGGCGAGGGACGAGGTCCAACGGGTCATGGCGCTTGGGGCCATGATTTCCACTCCTTCAGAATTGGTGCGTGCGCTATTTCGCTTGCTTGTTGCGGCGCTTGCCGACGAGCATTCCGGCGAGTACGAGAAGGACGGCCACGAAGAACATCGCCGTACCGATCACATTGATCTGAACGGGTGTGCCCCGCTGTGCGGATCCCCAGACGAACATGGGGAACGTCACAGTCGAGCCCGCGTTGAAATTCGTGATGATGAAATCGTCGAAGGAGAGCGCGAAGGCGAGCAGCGCGCCCGCCGCGATGCCGGGTGCGGCGATCGGCAGTGTGACCCTAAGGAACGTCTGCACGGGACCTGCGTAGAGGTCCTGCGCGGCCTGTTCGAGGCGGGGGTCCATCGACATGACGCGCGCCTTGACGGCGGTCACGACGAAGCTGAGGCAGAACATGATGTGGGCGATGAGCACGGTCCAGAAACCGAGCTGAGCGCCCATGTTGAGGAAGAGCGTGAGCAGGGAGGCAGCCATCACGACCTCGGGCATCGCCATCGGCAGGAAGATCAGCGAGTTCACCGCGCCGCGCGCCCGGAAGCGGTAGCGCACGAGCGCGAAGGCGATCATCGTGCCGAGCACGGTCGCGCCGATCGTCGCCCAGGTGGCGATCTGGAGGCTCAGCGAGAGCGAGCCGCACATGTCGGCGACGCCGCACGGGTCCTTCCACGCGTCGAGCGAGAATTCCTGCCAGGAGTAATTGAAGCGGCCCTTCGGCTTGTTGAAGGAGAACACCGTCACGACGATGTTGGGGAGCAGCAGATACGCGAGCGTCAGCAGACCCGCAATGACGATGACATGGCGCCGAAGCCAGCGGAACACGGCGGAGAAAGCGGCCATCAGACGAGATCCTCCGTCCCTGACTTGCGGATGTAGAAGGTCACCATGAAGAGGATGGCGGCCATGAGGATGAAGGAGAGCGCGGCGGCCGTCGGGTAATCCAGAATGCGCAGGAACTGCGTCTGGATGACGTTTCCGACCATGCGCGTGTCGGTGGAGCCGAGCAGGTCGGCGTTCACGTAGTCGCCCGCCGCCGGGATGAAGGTGAGCAGCGTGCCGGAGACGACGCCCGGCATGGAGAGCGGGAAGGTCACCTTGCGGAACGTCGTGGACGGCCTGGCGTACAGGTCGCCCGCGGCTTCGTGCAGGCGTCCGTCGATGCGCTCGAGCGAGGTGTAGAGCGGCAGGATCATGAACGGCAGGAAGTTGTACGTGAGTCCGCAGATCACCGCGAGGGGCGTGGCGAGGACCCGGTCGCCGTCCGTGACGCCGAGCCAGCTGGTGACGTCGAGGACGTGCAGGGTGTTGAGGGCGCCGACGAGGGGGCCGCCGTCCGCGAGGATCGTCTTCCACGCGAGGGTGCGGATCAGGAAGCTGGTGAAGAACGGCGCGATGACCAGGACGAGGATGAGGTTGCGCCAGCGTCCCGCGCGGAACGCGATGAGGTAGGCGAGCGGATAGCCGAGCAGCAGGCACAGGACCGTGGCGGCGCCCGCGTAGAGCACCGAGCGCAGGAACTGCGGCCAGTAGTCGGCAGCCGCGTCCCAGTAGGTGGCGAAGTGCCAGGTGACCTTGAAGCCCTCTTCGAGCGAGCCGGTCTGTACGGAGGTCGACGCCTGGTAGACCAGCGGCAGCGCGAAGAAGACGACCAGCCAGAGCAGGCCGGGGAGCAGCAGCCAGTACGGGACCAGGCGGCCGCGCTTGCGGGGCTTGCGCGGGGCCGGGGCGCTGTCGTCGGGTGCGGCCCCGGGGGCCGGGGGTGGCGCGTCGGTCACGGTGGTCATGCGGAGGCTTCCTCCTCGACCTTCTCGACGCCCGCCGCGACGTCCTGTGCGGCGTCCAGGCCGAAGGTGTGCGCCGGGTTCCAGTGCAGGACGACATCGGCGCCCGGGGTGAGGCGGCCGTCGCGCTCGATGTTCTGCGCGTACACCTCGAAGGAGGGGCAGACCGGGCTGCGGACGACGTACTGCGTGGAGACGCCGATGAAACTGCTGTCGGCGATGCGGCCCGTGATGCGGTTGCGGCCCTCGGGTATCCGCCCCGCGTCGTCGGCGTGCGTGAGGGCGATCTTCTCGGGCCGTACGCCGACCAGGACCTTGTCGCCGGTGGCGGTGGGGCCGGTACATCGGGCGACGGGCAGCGTCAGCTTGCAGTCACCGGCCTTGACGGTCAGGTCGTCGCCGTTCTTGGCGGCGCCTCCCTGGATCTCCGCCTCGATGAAGTTGGAGGTGCCGAGGAAGTTGGCGACGAAGGTGGTCCGCGGGTTCTCGTAGAGGTCGGCGGGGGCGCCGAGCTGCTCGACGCGCCCGCCGTTCATCACGGCCACGGTGTCGGCCATGGTCATGGCCTCCTCCTGGTCGTGCGTGACGTGCACGAAGGTGATGCCGACCTCGGTCTGGATGCGCTTGAGCTCCAGCTGCATCTGGCGGCGCAGCTTCAGGTCGAGGGCGCCGAGCGGCTCGTCGAGGAGGAGCACCTTGGGGTGGTTGATGAGGGCGCGGGCGACGGCGACGCGCTGCTGCTGGCCGCCGGAGAGCTGGTGCGGCTTCTTGCGGGCCTGCTCGCCGAGCTGGACCAGGTCGAGCATCTCGCCGACCTTGCCCTTGACCGACTTGATGCCGCGGCGGCGCAGACCGAAGGCGACGTTCTCGAAGATGTCCAGGTGCGGGAAGAGCGCGTACGACTGGAAGACGGTGTTCACGGGCCGCTTGTACGGCGGCAGGGCGGTGACGTCCTGGTCGCCGAGGTGCACGGTCCCCGAACTCGGCTCCTCCAGGCCCGCGATCATGCGGAGCGTGGTGGTCTTGCCGCAGCCGGACGCCCCGAGCAGCGCGAAGAAGGAGCCCTGCGGCACGGTGAGATCGAGCGGCTGCACGGCGGTGAAGGAGCCATAGGTCTTACTGATCCCGGAGAGACGAACGTCGCCGCCGGTTTCTTGAGCAGTGGTCATGGTGTGGTCCAGGGAGAAGTGGAGGGGGCGGAGGCGTCCCGTGTCTTCAGGGGCGCGGGGAACTGCGCGACAAGCCACAACGGACCGGCAGCCGAACAGCCGACCGGCACCGTTCGAGCGCTACGCGCCCGTAAGCTTCGCGAACTTCTCTTCGTACGCGGTCTCTTCCTCGGGCGTGAGCGACCGGAACGCCCGGGACTTCTCCTTCATCTCCTTGCTGGGGATGATCAGCGGATTCGACGCGGCGTCCTCGTCGATCCTCGCGAGCGCGTCCCGCACCCCGTCGACCGGGCAGACGTAGTTGATGTACGCCGCGAGGTGAGCCGCGGGTTCCGGCTCGTAGTAGTAGTCGATGAGCCGCTCGGCATTGCGTTTGTGGCGCGCCTTGTTCGGGACGAGGAGGTTGTCCGTGGACGTGATGTAGCCCTGGTCCGGGATGTGGAAGTCGATGTCGGGGTTGTCGGCCTTCAGCTGCACGATGTCACCGGCCCAGCCGAGGCAGGCGGCGATGTCGCCGGTGGCGAGGTCCGAGGTGTAGTCGTTGCCGGTGAAGCGGCGGATCTGCTTCTTGTCGACGGCCTTCTGGAGGCGGGCGATGGCCGCGTCGAAGTCGTCGTCGGTGAAGTCACCGGGGTCCTTGCCCAGGTCGAGGAGGGTCATGCCGACGGTGTCGCGCATCTCCGAGAGGAACCCGACGCGCCCCTTCAGCTTCGGTTCGTCGAGGAGCTCGGACACCGAGGTGATCTTCTTCCCGCCGGTGGCCTTCTTGTTGTACGCGATGACCGTGGAGATGCCGGTCCACGGGTACGAGTAGGCGCGGCCCGGGTCCCAGTCGGGGTCGCGGAACTGGGCGGAGAGGTTGGCGTACGCGTGCGGCAGGTTGGCCGGGTCCAGCTTCTGGACCCACCCGAAGCGGATGAACCGGGCCGCCAGCCAGTCGGTGACGCAGATGAGGTCGCGTCCGGTGTCCTGGCCCGCGGCGAGCTGCGGTTTGACCTTGCCGAAGAACTCGACGTTGTCGTTGATGTCCTCGGTGTACTTGACCGTGATCCCGGTGCGCTTCGTGAACGCCGCCAGGGTCGGCCGCCGGTTCTTGTCCTTCTCGTCGACGTCCATGTACTCGGCCCAGTTGGAGAAGGCGATCCGCTTCTCCTCCGCCGAGTGGTCCTCCGACGAGACCTCGCCCTGCTTCTTGCCCGCCGCGGGGATCCCGCAGGCGCTCAGGGCGCCGAGACCGCCGACGGCGAAGGCGCCGCCCGTCGAGGCGCGCAGCAGCGAACGCCGGGTCAGGGACCCCCTGCCGCGCCGCAAACTGCGGTGCATGGCGGCCAGTTGGGCCGGGGAGAGGCGTTCGGGCTCGTACTGCTCCATACGCGTGGTTGCCCTTTCGGGAGGAAGGCGGCCGCTGGTCGCGCGGCCTGTGGCCTGTCGGCTATCGGTCCCCGAAGATCGTGCGGTGCCAGTCCTTGCGGACCACCGCGGTGTTGTCGAACATGACGTGCTTGACCTGCGTGTACTCCTCGAAGGAGTACGCGGACATGTCCTTTCCGTAGCCGGACGCCTTGTAGCCGCCGTGCGGCATCTCGCTGAGGATCGGGATGTGGTCGTTGACCCATACGCACCCGGCCTTGATCTCGCGGGTCGCGCGGTTGGCGCGGAACACGTCACGGCTCCAGGCGGAGGCGGCGAGGCCGTACGGGGTGTCGTTGGCGAGCCGGATGCCCTCGTCGTCGGAGTCGAAGGGCAGCACGACGAGCACCGGCCCGAAGATCTCGGACTGCACGACCTCGCTGTCCTGCGCGGCGTCCGCGATGAGGGTGGGCTTGTAGTACGCGCCGGGGTGCGCGAGCGCCTCGCCGCCGGTGACCACGCGCGCGTAGGACCGGGCCCGGTCGACGAAACCGGCGACGCGGTCGCGGTGCGCGTGCGAGATGAGCGGCCCCATGTCGGTGCTCGGGTCGAACGGGTCGCCGAGCCGCACGCTCTCCATCAGGTCGGCGACGCCCTGCACGAAGGCGTCGTAGAGGGGACGCTGCACGTACGCGCGGGTGGCGGCCGTGCAGTCCTGCCCGGAGTTGATGAGCGCACCGGCGACCGCGCCGTGCACGGCGGCCTCCAGATCGGCGTCGTCGAACACGACGAACGGCGCCTTGCCGCCGAGCTCCAGGTGCAGCCGCTTGACGGTGGCGGTGGCGATCTCGGCGACGCGCTTGCCGACGCCGGTGGACCCGGTGAACGAGGTCATGGCGACGTCGGGGTGGCCCACGAGATGCTCACCGGCGTCGCGCCCGGCCCCCGTGACGATGTTGACGACGCCGTCCGGGATACCGGCCTCCGTGGCGGCCTGCGCGAACAGGAGCGAGGTGAAGGGGGTGAGCTCGGCGGGCTTGAGGACGATCGTATTGCCCGCGGCGATGGCGGGCAGCACCTTCCAGGCGGCCATCTGGAGGGGGTAGTTCCAGGGGGCGATGGAGCCGACGACGCCGATGGGCTCACGTCGTACGTACGAGGTGTGGTCACCGGTGTACTCGCCGGCCGACTGGCCCTGCAGGTGCCGGGCCGCGCCCGCGAAGAAGGCGGCGTTGTCGACGGTCCCGGGGACGTCGAACTCCCGGCTGAGCTTGATCGGCTTGCCGCACTGCAGCGACTCGGCCTGCGCGATCTCCTCGGCACGCTCCGCCAGGACGCCCGCGAACCGGTGCAGGGCGTCGGAGCGCTCGCCCGGACTGGCGCCCGCCCAGCCCGGGAAGGCCTCGGCGGCCGCGGCGACGGCGGCGTCCACGTCGGCCTTCCCGGCGAGCTCGTACGAGTGGACCTCGTCGCCCGTGGCGGGGTCGACGACGGCATGGCTGGTGCCCGACGTCCCCTTGGTCAGCCGCCCGGCGATGAACTGCGCGCCGTCCGCGAAGTGGTCCTGCGCCTGGAAGTTGTGCATGACGCTCTCCTCCGCCGCCCTCCCCGTCCCGCGGGGGTCGGCGTAGCTCCAGATCGATTTGAGTGACGATCCTGGCAGAGCTGCGGTAGCCCAACAAGTGATTCCGTTGTTGCCTTTTGGTTACGCGACGAAATCTGTCGACCGACTGTTGACCAGGTGTCGAGTTCCCCCGGAAAACCCGGGACGGAGTGTCCGTGGTGCGTGCCAGACTCGCGTGCATGACGAAGATCGACTCGATCCGGACGACGGAGGCCCTGGTCCACGCGGTGCACGCGGGCGAGAAGGTGAAGTACCTGCACTTCTGGGGCCACGCCCCGCGACGCGACGGCACGCTGGGCGCGAGCTGCCTCAGCCAGTGGTGGCCCTCGCCGTTCACCGTGGACGGCGTGGAGTACGCGACGGCCGAGCACTGGATGATGGCCGCCAAGGCCCGCCTCTTCGACGACCCGGAGGCGGAGCGGGTGGCCCTCTCGGCCCGGACCCCGGCGGAGGCGAAGACCGCGGGGCGGCTCGTACGGGGCTTCGACAACGAGACATGGACGCGCGAGCGCTTCGAGATCGTGGTCAGGGGCAGCACGCACAAGTTCGCCTCGGACCCCGCCCTGCGCGACTTCCTCCTGGGCACGGGCGACCGGGTCCTGGTCGAGGCGAGTCCCCTCGACCGCATCTGGGGCATCGGCCTGGCGGCCGACGACCCCCGGGCGGAGGACCCCGCGCAGTGGCAGGGGCCCAACCTCCTCGGCTTCGCCCTCATGGAGGCGCGCGCCCGCCTCTGAAACACGAGCCCTAGGTCGCCCGCGGCACCGCGGCATCGTCCGCCACGGCGTGATCCGCCGCGGGGCCCTGCCGGACCAGCCGCTTCCGTACGAGACGGCGCTGCGCCGCCACCGTCACGAGCACACCCGCGCCGAGGACCGGCCAGGCGAGCGGGCCCGCCGCGATCACGGCCGTAACCAGCAGCGGCCCGCCACTGCGCTGGGCCGAGGAGGCCAGGCCGTGCACCCCGAGGTAGGCGCCCTGGGCATCGTCCGGGGCGAGCGCGATCGAGAGCTCCCAGGAGGCGATGGCGTGCAGTATCTCCGCGAAGGTGAGGGCGACGGCGGCGACCGTGAGGGCGGCGACGGCGAGCCACGCGCCGCCGAGCGCGGACGCGGTCAGCGCGGCACACCCGACGACGAAGCAGCACGCCAGAGGGGTCAGGAGGGCGCGGGCCCGCTCCGGGGTGCTGCCGAACCGGGACAGCGGGACCTGGCAGCAGACGACCAGCACGCAGTTCAGCACCATGAGCAGTGGCGCGAGGCCGTGCGGGGCGTCGGTGGCGTGGACGATCCACAGGGGGATGCCGACCTGGAGCACCGCGTCGTCCAGGAAGAGGGCCGCTTCGGTGACGGTGAAGAGCAGGTAGGAGCGGTCGCGCCAGGGGCTGGCGGGCGGACTCGGGGGCCCGGGTGCGGAGGTCGCCGTCGAGCCGGTGACCAGCCGGGACGGTGAGGGCGGTTCGGCGCAGCGCAGGGTGAGGGCCGCGGCGGCGAGGAAGCTGACCACGTTGCCCACCAGCAGTGCCTGGTAGGCGTGGGTGGTGCCGACGGCGAGAGCGAGCGCACCGGCCAGACCGCCGAGCGCCCAGCCCGCGTTGGAGACGGTGCGCTGCACGGCCTGGTACGTGGTGCGGTCCGGGCCCGCGATCCGGGCGGCGTACAGCTTGGTGAGCACGTTGGCGCCGCGGTCGGCGAGGCTGTTGACGGCCGAGTACAGCAGGAGCAGCGCGAAGTCGTCCGTCGTGAGCAGCGCCAGCAGCGCGACGGCTTGCTGGAGTTGGGCGCCGATGATGACGCGGGTGACCGGGAAGCGGTCGGCGAGGTGACCGGCGAGCGGCGCGCCCGCGATGCCGACGGCGCCCGAGACCCCCAGGAGGACGCCGACCTCGGCGACGGACAACCCGGTGACCAGGGTGAAGTAGAGGGCGGCCGCGCCCATCCAGAGGCCGGTCCCCGCCTTGTTGATCAGGGCGATCCAGAGCATGCGGCGGCCGTCGGCACCCCCTGGTATCCGTGCGTACAACGCGGCCCGCTGACGACTGAGGCTCACCCATCCCCCTGGACGTGCTGATGTCGGCTTGACGAAATCTTTTGTACCGGTACATAGTTGGTTACGTGGCAGCACAATATGTGATCAGCGGCTCGACCGCCAAGGGCATTACCGCGTCGGTCGAACAGGCCGTGGCCGACGGCGGGTTGGCGCCGGGCGCCGCGCTGCCTCCGGTGCGCAGGCTCGCGGACGATCTGGGGGTCAGCGCGGGCACGGTCGCCACGGCCTACAAGGAACTCCGCCAGCGCGGGATCGTGGTCACCCGCGGCCGGGGCGGAACGGTCGTGGCGCAGGCCCCCGCGGTGGCGGCCCGCAGGCCGCCCCGGGCACCGCGGGGAGTGCGCGACCTGGCGGGCGGGCATCCGGATTCGGCCCTCCTTCCGGTCCTGATGCCACCTGGCCGGGTGGAGCCGGTGAGCGGTTCGCACCGCGCGGCACCGCGCCTGGCAGGCCTGGAGGAGCTGGCCCGGGAGTGGTTCGCGCGGGACGGGGTGCCCGACGGCCGGGTGACCTTCGCGCACGGAGCGCTCGACTGCATGGCCCGGCTGCTCTCGGTGGAGCTGAAGCCGGGTGACGCGGTGGCCGTGGAGGACCCGGGCTTCCACCATCTCCTGGACCTCGTACCGGCGTTGGGGCTCCGCATGGTGCCGGTGGCCGTGGACGACGAGGGCATCAGGCCGGACGCGCTGCGCGGCGCGCTGCGGGCGGGCGCAAGGGCCCTGGTGTGCAGCCCACGCGGGCAGAACCCGATGGGCGGCTGCTTCACGGCGGCGCGGCGGGAGGCGCTGCTCGACGCCCTCGGCGGCTACCCGGACGTACTCGTCGTCGAGGACGACCACAACGCCGAGGTGGCGGGGGCGGCCCCGCACTCACTGGCGACCGGCGGACTCCGGCGCTGGGCGCAGGTGCGCACCGTCTCCAAGCATCTGAGCATCGACCTGCGGTGGGCGGCCCTCGCGTGCGACGCCACCACGCTGGCCAGGCACGAGGGGCGGATGCTGCTCACCTCTGGGTGGGTCAGTCACGTACTGCAGGAGACGGTCGAGCGGACGGTGAACGACCCCGCGACGCGCGAGGTGGTGGGCCGGGCCGAGCGCGCCTATACGGAGCGGCGCGAAGCGCTGATCCGCGAGCTCGCGGGGCACGGGATCACGGCGCGGGGGGCGAGCGGGATGAACGTCTGGGTGCCCGTGCGAGACGAGTCCGCGGTGGTCAACGGGCTGCGTTCGCGGGGGTGGTGGGTGGCCGCGGGAACGCGGTTCCGCATCGCCACGCCCACCGCCGTGCGCATCACCACGTCCGCGCTTGAGATGCCGGACGCGGCCCGCCTCGCCGCGGACTTCGCCGCCGTGCTCGGCGAGTCGGAGGCTACGTACGGGGGTTGAGCCCAGGTGGGCGAGGTGGGCGAGGTGGGCGAGGTGGCCTATGTGACCGATGTCGCCGAATAGCCCGGGTCGTCCGGCGGGGACCCCGCGTCCGTGTAGTCGTCCGGCAGCACGATCAGAATCACCAGGAGCGCCACTCCCAGGACGATGCCCGCGGCTCCGCAGATGATCCCGGCAAGGGCCTGCCCACCGTTCGTCGCCTCGCCCCGCCGCGCCTTCCCGCGCCCCACCGCACCGAAGATCACCGCGAGGATGCCGAGGACGATCGCCAGCGGCCACAGACAGAAACCGGCGGCCGCGATGATCCCGAGGACGAGCGCGCTCACGCCCATGCCGTTCGCGGGCGCCATCGGCATGGCGGGCCACCCGTAGCCGGGTCCGCCCTGGCCGCCGGGGTGCCCCGGATAGCCCGTGTAGCCGAGGTAGCCGGGGTAGCCCGTGTGGCTTTGGTACCCGGCGGGCCCGGCGGGCGCGTGCTGCGCCGGATACCCGTACGGCACCTGTCCCGGCCCGTCCGGCGAGATCGGGGGCGGCGGCACGGGCTCGCCGGGCGCCGCGAAGGGGTTGCCGCCCTGCGGTCCCGCCTGGGGCATCGGCGACGCGGGCACAGGTGACGGGGGCAAAGGTGAAGACGGGGGCGAAGGCGACGGCGACGCAAATGCCCCCGGAGAAGTCCCCGGCCCCGGCGAGCCCTCCGCGGGCGGCGCCCACGGATCCCGCTCCTCCGGCGTCTCAGGCGCCCCGGGCGCCCCCGCGCCGGGCACGGCATCGTCCTCGGGCTTCGCGGACATGACGGGTCACCTCTTTCGTACGTTCCGTCATGCTACGGCCCCAGCTTTCTCCGCGCCGACCGCCGCCTACGATGATCCCCGACCCACCGATCAGCCGATCAAACCCGTTCCTGGGGAGGAAACCGTGACCGAGCAGCAGAAGACCTCAGCCGCGACAGCAGGCCACCCGCACGCCTTCATCGCCGGACTGCCCAAGGCGGAACTGCACGTCCACCACGTGGGCTCGGCCTCCCCCCGCATCGTCTCCGAGCTGGCCGCCCGGCACCCCGACTCCGCGGTGCCGACCGACCCCGAGGCCCTCGCCGACTACTTCACGTTCACGGACTTCGCGCACTTCATCAAGGTCTACCTCTCCGTCGTGGACCTGATCCGCACCCCCGAGGACGTGCGCCTGCTCACCTACGAGGTGGCCCGCGACATGGCCCGGCAGAACGTCCGCTACGCCGAGCTGACCCTCACCCCGTTCTCCTCCGTCCGCCGCGGCATCGACGACCGCGCCTTCATGGACGCCATCGAGGACGCCCGCAAGGCCGCCGAGAGCGAGTTCGGCACCGTGCTGCGCTGGTGCTTCGACATCCCGGGCGAGGCCGGCCTCGAAGCGGCCGAGGAGACGGTCCGCCTTGCCACCACCGACAAGCTGCGCCCCGAGGGCCTGGTCTCCTTCGGCCTCGGCGGGCCCGAGATCGGCGTCCCGCGCCCGCAGTTCAAGCCGTACTTCGACCGCGCCATCGCGGCGGGCCTGCACTCGGTGCCGCACGCCGGTGAGACGACCGGGCCCGAGACGGTCTGGGACGCCCTGAACCACCTGGGCGCCGAGCGCATCGGTCACGGCACGACCTCCGCGCAGGACCCGAAGCTGCTCGCCCACCTCGCCGAGCACGGCATCCCCCTGGAGGTCTGCCCGACCTCGAACATCGCGACGCGCGCGGTCCGCACCCTCGACGAGCACCCGATCAGGCAGTTCGTGGAGGCCGGGGTGACCGTCACCGTCAACTCCGACGACCCGCCCATGTTCGGCACCGACCTGAACACCGAGTACGCGGTGGCGGCCCGTCTCCTCGGCCTCGACGAGCGCGGCATCGCGGCCCTCGCGAAGAACGCCGTGGAGGCGTCGTTCCTCGACCCGGCAGGCAAGACCCGGATCGCGGCGGAGATCGACACGTACACGCAGACGTGGCTCGCCCGGTAGGACGGCACCACAATGGGCCCATGCGCACCGTGACTGCTGTGGCCCACCGAGGCGATCCCTACCGCGTCCGCGAGAACACCCTCCCGTCCCTGCGCTCCGCGCTCGACAGGGGCGCGGACGCGGTGGAGGTCGACGTCCGCCTGACCAGCGACGGCGTGCCCGTCCTGCTGCACGACGCGACGCTCAAGCGGCTGTGGGAGTGCGACCGGCCGCTCGCCGCGCTGTCCGCCGCGGAGGTCGACGGCCTCACCGAGGGCGGCGTACCGACCCTCGAAGCGGCCCTCGCGGCCACCGAAGGGCACCGGCTCATGATCGACCTGCCGGGCGCCACGCACGACGACGTGCGCGCGGTCGTCGGGGCCGTCGCGGAGTGCGGCGCGGCGGAGCGGGTGTACTACTGCGCGGGCGGGCAGACGATGCTCGCCCTGCGCGCGGCCGATCCGGGCGCGGAGATCGCGCTGACCTGGACGACCCTGGCCCCGCCCCGCCCCGTCCTGCTCGACGCCGTGAAGCCGCGCTGGCTCAACTACCGCTTCCCGCTTGTCGACCGCGAACTGGCGATCCACGTGCGCCGCCACGGCATGCTCGTCTCGGCCTGGACCCCCGACACGCGCCGCTCGATGCGCCGCCTGCTCGACGCGGGCGTCGACTCGATCACCACCAACCGCGTCGACGTACTGGCCGCCCTGCGCACCTCCTGAGCTCCTCGGGGTACCCGGGCCGGATGAGCGAGATTCTGGTGGGGACCTGTTCGTGGACGGACCGCGCGCTGCTGGCCGGCGGCTGGTACCCGCCGGGCCTGCGGGACTCGGCGGGGAGACTGCGGCACTACTCCGGCCGCTTCCCTGTCGTCGAGGTCGACTCGACGTACTACGCACTCCCCCAGATCCGTAACAGCCACGTGTGGGCGGAGCGCACGCCGGACGGCTTCCGCTTCGACGTGAAGGCGTTCTCGATGCTCACCGGGCACCGGACGCGGCAGGCGGCCCTCCCGCCCGACCTGCGCGGTCGGCCGGCGGGCCCCGAGCTCGTCGACGAAGTGTGGCAGCGCTTTCGCGACGCGCTCGAACCGCTGCGCGCCGCAGGCCGGTTGGGGACCCTGCTCTTCCAGTTCCCGCCGTGGTTCACCCCGGGCAGCAGGGCGCGGGACGCGCTCGCGGAGTGCGCGCGCCGCACCGCGGGGTGGCCGGTGGCCGTGGAGTTCCGGCACCCGGACTGGTGGAGCGAGAGCCGACGGCCCGGCACGGCCGCGCTCCTGTCGGACCTCGGCCTGGCGGCGGTGGCGGTCGACACGGCGCAGGGCCTGCCGCACTCCATGCCCCCGGTCACCCCGGTCACCGCTCCCCGGCACGCGGTGGTCCGCTTCCACGGCCGGAACGAGGCGTGGGGCACCGGTTCCAAGGAGGACAAGTTCCGGCACACCTACACGGAGGCGGAACTCGCCCAGTGGCTCCCGCGCATACGCCACCTGGCGGAGCGGTCCGAGGAGGTCCACGTCCTGTTCAACAACTGCTGCGCGGACGCGTCGGTCCGCGCGGCGGAGACGATGAGCCGCCTGCTGGCCCGGCGGGACGACGCCCCGCATCAACTCGGGCCGCGCCGACTCCGGTAGGCCGCGACGCTGGCCCGGTGTGCGCAGGTCCGGGTGCAGTACTGCTTCGAGCCGTTGCGCGAAAGGTCCACGAAAGTGGCCCGGCAGGCCGACCCGGCACATACGCCGAGACGAGCGGGACCGAGCGTGGCGATCACGGCGGCCAGTGCGCTGAGCGTGGTCGCGGCAAGGTGCGCCGAGCAGCGGTCGGTGTCGGAGGTCACCTCGGTCCACCAGCGGCCGTCCTCGTGGCGCAGTACCGGGGTGGCGCGGCTGCGACGCAGACCGTCGTTGATCAGTGCCGCGGCTTCGACCGCGTCCGCGGTCGCCCGTTCGAGCACGTCACGCACCGTCTCGCGCAACGCGCGGACTTCCGCCAGGTCGGCGCGGGTGAGATGCCGCGGAGCGGTCCCCCGGTTCGCGGCCGAACTCGGAGGCTCAGCCTCGGGGTGGCCGTCAAGGAAGTCCCGGAGCTGCTCCAGGGTCTCCAGCCCGTCCTCTCCCTTGATCGGCCTCAAGGTGTTGGCCAGGTCGACGGCCGTCTGGACCGCCGATGGGCTGTGACACGCATCCAGCATTTGACGTATCTCCTCACTGCTCCGTAACGTGACACCCAAAGGAGCCTTAGCGTGTCACACCATACCCAGTCGGGGGGCGTCGCCGCAGATGATCTCGTCTGGAGGGGCCCCGGCGCCGGAGCGAACCGACGCCCCGGACGGGCGTCGGCCGGGGCTGACTTTGGGGATGCTTGTGCTGCCGATGTACGTGGCACTGGGAGCACCGTCGGCGGCCCTGCCCGCCTTCCACGTCCTCGTCGCCGGGGTCGTCACGCTCGCCGCGGGCTCCGCGCTCGCCGGGGCCGGGCCGACACTGTCCGTCGTGATCGTCGGCCGACTGATCGGCGGCGCCGGGGCGGGCGCGACCGTGATCGCGGTCTTTGCCGCGGCCACCGCCCTTCCGCCGCGACGGCGTCGGGGTGCGGGACGCTGTTGGGCGGGGCGGTGACCGCATGGCTCGGGTGGCGTGCCGTGCTCGCGATCCCGGTCCTCGCGCTGCCCCTCCTGCCGACCGCGCTGCCGAGCAGGCGCGCGCTGACGCGGAGCAGTAGCGGTAGCAGTAGCAGTAGCGGCGAGCTGAAAATCGGCTCGACCGGGCGGCTCGACGTCGTCGGCGCGGGGGTGCTGTCGGTACTCGCCGGCTACTACGGGGTGCTGTTCCGCGCCCCGTCCCTGATCGAGCGGGCCACGGGCGGTGGCCCCTGAAAGCAGGCGTGCTCTTGGTCCCGGCCGCCGCCTGCTCGGTGCCGGCCGCGCGGTTGGTCGGCGCCTTGACCGACCGGTTCACCGGTCGGCAGGTGTCGGCCGGGCCTGCGGCACTCACCGTCGTCGGTGTGCTCGTGGTCGCGATCTTCACCGGGCCGATCCCCGTTGTCGTCGGCACGGCGTTGACCGTGTGCGGGTTCTCCGGCGCCCAAGCCGTACTGATGAGCCTCGCGCCGGACCTGGTCACCGCGGACGACCGCGACACCGCCCAGGGCCTGCTCAACTTCATGAACGCCCTGGGTGGCGGGATCGGTCCGGCTGTGGTCGCGGGTCTGTCCGGCCTCGTGCCGGAGCCGGTGGCCCTCGCGGTGCTCGCGGCATTCCCCTTGGCCGGACTCGTCCTCAGCCTGACCCGGCGCCCCACCACCGACCGCCGCCACCGCCGCCGCCACCACCACCACCACCACCACCAGTAAGGAGCCTTGCCATGTCCGCCGAGCCATTCGCGGTCGACGTCACCGAAGCTGAGATCGCGGACCTGCGTACACGATTGCGACGGACACGGTGGCCCGAGCGCGAGCCGGTGGACGACTGGTCACAGGGTTTGCCGCTGGCGTACGCGCAAGAGCTCTGCCGCAGCTGGGCCGAGGACTACGACTTCGGGTTCGCCGAGCGGCTGAACGTGTTCCCGCAGTACCGCGACACGATCGACGGCCTCGGCATCCACTTCCTGCACGTCCGCTCGCCGGAGCCGGACGCGTTCCCGCTCGTGCTCACGCACGGGTGGCCGGGTTCGGTGCTCGAGTTCCTGGAGGTCCTCGGCCCGCTCACCGACCCGCGCGCGCACGGCGGTGACCCGGCGGACGCGTTCCACGTGGTCGCGCCGTCGTTGCCCGGGTACGGCTGGAGTGACAAGCCGTCGACGACCGGGTGGGGCATCACTCGCACCGCGCGCGCCTGGGACACGTTGATGGTCTCGCTGGGTTACGAACGGTACGGCGCGCAGGGGGGTGACTGGGGTTCGGCGGTGTCCGGGGCGCTTGGCGAGGTGGCGCCCGAGCGGGTCGTCGGCGTGCACCTGAACCTGGGATCCGTGGCGGCGGGCACGTTCGACGACCCGACGCCCGCGGAGCGGGCGAATCTCGAGGCCGAGAAGGAGATGCGGCGCACCGGCCGGGGGTACTCGGCGATCCAGGCGACCCGGCCGCAGACGCTCGGCTACGGCCTGACCGACTCCCCGGCGGGGCAGGCCGCCTGGATCGCCGAGAAGTTCTGGGCGTGGACGGACAACGACGGCCATCCCGAGGACGCTCTGTCCCGGCAGACGATCCTCGACGAGATCTCGGTCTACTGGTTCACCGCGTCGGCCACGTCGTCGGCGCGCCTGTACTGGGAGAGCTTCGCCGACTTCCGGGACAGGGTGACCGCCCCATCCGGACTTTCGGTCTACCCGCGCGACATCACCCGTCCGTCGAGGCGGGAGGCCGAGCTGCGGTTCACCGACCTGCGCTGGTTCGAGGAACTGCCGCATGGTGGCCACTTCGCCGCCCTGGAGCAGCCGGAGTCGCTGGTCGAGCAGGTGCGCGGGTTCTTCCGCCTGCTCCGCTGACTGTCCGCTGGCTGTCCGCTGACTGTCCGCGCCACCCTGGCACCACCACGTGGTGGTCGAGCAAGATCTACAGCACCCGATCGCCATCCCCGAGGGTGGCGCGCGAATTCCGACGAAGGTGGACTGATGGTGGCGATACCTTTCGATGCGGCGCTGCTTGACGGGTACCGGGCGGTGCGTGAGGCCGGTTCGGGCGCGATGAGCCTGGAGCGGCTGCCGAAGGTCCGGGCCGAAGACGCCGCTGAGGTGCCGATGCTCGACGAGCTGCGGCGGGGCGGGCGGTTCGAGGTGACGTCGCGCTCGGTTCCCGGGGCGTCCGGTACGTCGGAGGCCGAGCTGCTGATCTGCACGCCTGCCGCCGTTTCGGGCCCGGCCGCGCCGCGCCCGGCCATCTACTTCGTGCACGGCGGCGGCTACTTCAGCGGCGATCCGCGGCACCTTTTCTTCCTCGAACCGCTGCTGGACGAGGCCGAGCGGTTCGGGGCGTCGCTGATCTCGGCCGGATACCGGCTCGCGCCGGAGCATCCGCATCCCGCACCGCTCGACGATGTCCGCGCCGGGCTGCTGTGGACCGCTGAGCACGCGGCCGAACTCGGCTTGGACGCGGACCGGATCGTCGTCGCGGGGACGAGTGCCGGAGGGGGCCTGGCCGCCGCGCTGAGTCTGTCGGTGCGCGACAAGGGCGGTCCGCGGCTGGCCGGGCAGTTGCTGATGTGCCCGATGCTCGACGACCGCAACGACAGTGCTTCGGCTCATCAGATGGACGGTGTCGACGTCTGGGACCGTGGCTGGAACGGCTTCGGGTGGCAGGCCCTGCTCGGTTCCGAGTGTGGGGGCCCGGACGTGTCGCCCTACGCCGCGCCTGCCCGCGCCACGGATCTGTCCGGACTGCCGCCCGCCTTCATCGACGTCGGCTCCGCGGAGACGCTGCGCGACGAGGCCGTCGCCTACGCCGACCGGATCTGGCGGGCCGGCGGCTCCGCCGAGTTGCATGTGTGGTCCGGCGGCTATCACACGTTCGACCTGGTGGTCCCGGACGCGGTGATCAGCCGGGCGGCGTGGCAGGCCCGTCGTTCCTGGCTGGAGCGGGTGCTGGCGGCGGACTGACGTCCCGTACGAGTCAGTCGGAACCGTCGCCCGCTACAACCCCACCAGCGAATTCCACCGCTTGGCGAACTCGGTCCGCTCCTTCGACGTGATGTCCCGCGCGATCTTGAGCCGCTCGCGCATCGCGTCGTCCGGGAAGATCAGGGGGTCCTCGGCGAGGGCGGCGCGTTCCTTGTCCTTGGCGGAGGCGAGGATGTCGCGGGCGGCCGGGACCGGGCAGACGTAGTTGACCCAGGCGGCGAGCTCCGCCGCCACCTCCGGCTCGTAGTAGTGGTCGATGAGCCGCTCGGCGTTCCGCTTGTGGCGGGCCAGGTTGGGGATCATCAGGGACTCGGCCCACAGCTCCCCGCCCTCTTCGGGGACGACGAACTCGATGTCCGGGTCGTCCGCCTGGAGCTGGATGACGTCGCCGCTGTAGGCCTGGCAGGCCAGGACGTCGCCGCTGGAGAGGTCCTTGATGTAGTCGTTGCCGGTGAAGCGGCGGATGTGGTGGCTGTCCACCATCTTCTCGACCTTGTCGCACATCCGGTGGAAGTCGTCCGCCCGCCACTTGGTGATGTCGACGCCGTCGCCCTGGAGGAGGAGCGCGAACGCCTCGTCGAGGCCCGAGAGGAGCGTGACCCGGCCCTTGAGGTCGTCGGCCCACAGGTCGGAGACCTGCTTGATCTCGCGGCCGACCTTCCGCTTGTTGTACGCGATGCCGGTGATGCCCGACTGCCACGGGACGGTGTACTGGCGCCCGGGGTCGAAGTGCGGCGAACGCAGCAGCGGGTCCAGGTACTTGGTGACGTTCGGCTGCCGGGCACGGTCCATCTCCTGTACCCAGCCGAGCCGCACGAAGCGGGCGCACATCCAGTCGCTGATGACGATGAGATCGCGGCCGGTCTCCTGGTGGTTCATCAGGGACGGGCTGATCTTGCCGAAGAACTCGTCGTTGTCGTTGATCTCCTCCGTGTAGCGGACGTCGATGCCGGTCCGCTTCTCGAAGGCGTCCAGCGAAGGGCGCTTCGTCTTGTTCTCGTCGTCGGTGTCGATGTACAGCGGCCAGTTGGCGAACATCAGCTTCTTGTCCCGCGCCGAACGGTCGCCCGCGGCGCGTTCGTCCGGCGCGATGTACGCGGCGGGCACACCGCATCCCGCGAGGGCGCCGACGGCGGCACCGCCGCCCAGGACGCGCAGCAGGGAACGGCGGGACACGGAGGAGGCTATGGGGTTCGCTCGCACCCCGGCAGCATGCGCCCGCGCGCGGAGCCCCCGCAATGGACGCAGCGTCGAGCCGCGCCGCGAGGAGCCGACACCTTGTCGATCAGCCAGCACCGGCCACTCGGCACCCGGCACTCGACACACGGCACCCGGCACCCGGCACCCGGCACCCGGCACCCGCCACTCGACACCCGGGTACCGCCCGCCCGAGGCCGGTCACCCGGCGCGCATCACGCGGCCCGCCTCACGCGGGCTCCAGCCACGCCGCCAAGTCCCCCGCCGTGACCCGCTCCAGCGGCGCCGCGTCGACGGGCCCCGGGTAGAGGCGGTACGCCGTGCCGGACGCCGCCTTGTCCACGCCCTTCTGCTCGCCGTGCAGCAGCGCGAGCAGCACGCGCCGGTCGGTGAGCTCCGGCTCGGCGCACAGCGCGTCCGGCTCCCAGCCGTCGCGGATGCGGAGCGCGAAGTCGGCGCGCGGCTCGTCCTCGGCACGGCGGTAGCCCCACAGGACGTGGCCGCGGCCGCGCACGTACACCGTGCCCTCGGTGCGCGCGGCGGCCGTCCAGCAGGCCAGGTCCCACAGGGTGGCCCGGCCGCACGGCTGGAAGGTGTCGAGCAGATCGTTCCCCATCCGCCCGAACTGCCGCTTGTAACGCCACACCGAGTGGTTGCCCTCGTCCGTGGCCACCGTGACATCCGTCCACCACGCGCGCCGCGACCGCAGGTCGACGATCATCGGCACGCGCAGCGTCGCGTCGCCCGCGAGGTCGAAGCGCTGCCGGATCGTGCGCGGATCGTAGACGGCCCGCCCCTTGCCCTCCACCGCCATGAACCCCGCGAAGGCGTCCGGCAGTTCGTCGAAGGGGACGTTGTTGTACGAGAGCACCGCGGGCACCACGAACCGCACGCCCGCGTTCGCGAGCCGGGGCAGGTCGAGGTCCAGGTACTCCGTGGCGCCGTTCGGCGCGGGCGCGGAGGTCAGGTCCCCGGAGTGCCGGGCGGCGCCGCCCGCGTACTGCAGGTGCGTGTAGTCGCAGAGGCCGACGAAGCGCCACTGGTCGTCGTAGAGCGCGACGGACAGGTCGAGGTCGACACGCGTGCCCTTGGGCTGCATCCAGTGCAGGAAGAGCCGCACGGTCTCGCCGTCCGCGGGCACGGGCAGCGAGCTGCCGCGCGACACCGCGACCAGCGAGGCCGCGGACGCCCGCTCGGCGAACGGCACCGGCAGGTCGGCGAGCGAGGCGTCCAGGACGGCCACGTCGTACCGCTCCCCCGCGCGCTCGGCGAGGCGCCGCACCGCCTCGGCCTCGATCAGCTCGCCCGCGCGGCCCGCGACCAGGGCGGGCAGCGGCGGCCGGTGGTCCTCGACGGCGAACGCCCGGGTGACGCGCCCGCGCGGGAAGAAGACGCGGCGCCGCCCCGGCACGGCACGGATCTTCATCCGGCCGTACGCGCCGAGCAGCGGGCCGGGACCGGAGCGCGGCAGGGCGTCGGCGAGCGCCTCGCCGACCGCGGCGGGCAGGGTCGTCGAGCCGGAGCGGGCAAGGAGCAGGTCGAGGCGGCGAAGGAGCTCGCCGGGGCGTTCGCCCAGGAGCCGGACGGCGGCCGGGACGTCCCAGCGGGCGAGCGCCTCCTCGACGCGCCCCTGCCAGGTGACGATCCGCAGCCGGTCCCCGACGATGCGGACGTCCGCGTGACGGGCCGCCTCCGCGAGCAGCACCTCGCCGAGCGCGCCGTCACCGACGCGGGTCCCGCGCAGGGCGGCGAAGGCGAGCGCCACGCGCGCGTGGCGGCCCGCCTGTTCGAAGGGGTGCAGGATTTCGCCGAGCCGCTTCCACGCGCGCGGGTGGCGGGCCATGTCCTCGGCGAGGCGCCGGAAGTCGAATCCGTCGAGCAGGGTGAGGAGTGCGCGGCGCACGGGCCGGGGAAGACCGCGCAGGCGCGGCAGTTCGAGCAGGTCGGGGTCGCCTCCGGAGCGTACGACGACGAGGCGGAGCACGTCCGTGGCGGTGTCCGCGTACCGCGCGACCAGCGGCATCGCCTCGGGCAGTTCGAGCAGCGGCGCGAGGGCGAGGGCCTTGCTCTCGCGCAGCGGGATCTCGGCGGGCAGCCAGTCGGCGGCGTCGGCCGGGCGCACGGTGCCGAGGAGCAGCAGCAGGTCGTCGTGGTCCTGGGGGCTCAGGGGCGTGCGGCGGGCGAGCAGCGCGGCGAGTTCGGCCGCGGCGTCGCCGGGCGCGCCGAGCCGCAGGGTGCGCAGGATCGCGCCGCCGTCGCCGCCGCGGCCCGCCCCGGTGTCGAGCCAGGGGTCGGTGGGCCCGTCCGTCTCGTAGCGCTCCTCGCAGATGGGGCAGGCGTACCAGACGCAGCACTCCTCGCAGCAGCCCCAGTTGTCGATCTTCTCGACGCAGCCTTCGCACAGCAGGTGCGCGCAGGGACCGAGCGCGCGCACGCGGGCCTTCGCGCTCCCGCAGTTCATGCAGGGCTGGTGCGGCTGCGCGGCGAGGTACGCGACGACGGCGTCGACGTAGTGGTTGCGGGCGTACTGGTACAGGATCTCGTCGGGGAACCGGCGGAAGAGCGGCGCGTGGTGCCGGTCGGAGCCCATCAGGGCGTCGACGCCGGCGAGCATCTCGCGGCCGGTGGCGGCGAGTCCGTCGACGGAGAGCGCGGTCAGGGCGCGGCGCAGCGGGGCGGTCAGCAGGTGCCCGCGGTCGGCGAGTTCGGCTTCGAGGACCACGACGGCGGCGTCGGTCACGGCGGTCCGTCCGGTGCCCTCGGTCACGTACACGCTCTGCCGTCGGCGCAGCAGCAGCCCGGCGAGGTCGTCGGCGCTCGTCATCGTCGTCATCAGGTCCCACCCCGTGATGCAGAGAGAAGCGGGGGCGGAGAGTGGGTGCGCTACGGATCTTTTACAGAGATGAGAAAGAAGGAAGCACACCGCGGAGCCGCCCCCGCGTACGCAACGGTACGCGGGGGCTGACCAGGCGTCACACGATTTACCGCGGGCCGCGGGCCGACCCCGGTACCACCAGACCCGATTCGTACGCGATCACCACCGCGTGGGTCCGGTTCTGCGCGCCGAGCTTGGTCAGCACGTTCCCGACGTGTGTCTTCACCGTCTCCAAGGTCACGGTGAGGATCTCCGCGATCTCCGGGTTGGACAGGCCGGTGGCCATCAGCCGCAGCACCTCCTCCTCCCGCCCGGTCAGCGCCGCCTTCGGCAGCGCCGCCGCGGAGTCCAGCGGGCGGGCGGCGACCATCCGGCGCAGAGCCGTCGGGAAGAGGATCGCCTCTCCCGCCGCCACCACCCGCACCGCCTCCGCGATCTGCCGCACAGGAAGCCGTTTGAGCACGAACCCGCTGGCTCCCGCGCCGAGCGCGGCGGTGACGTAGTCGTCGTTCTCGAAGGTGGTGATCACCACGACCCGCGGCGGTTCGGCCGATTCGGCGAGCAGCTGCCGGGTGGCCTCGATTCCGTTGCGCCGCGGCATCCGCACATCCATCAGGACCACGTCGGGCCGCAGCCGCCGCGCCTGCTCGACCGCCTCGACGCCATCGGCGGCCTCCCCGACCACCGCGATCCCCGGCTGCGCCGCGAGCAACGTGCGCAGCCCGCTGCGGGTCACCTCGTCGTCGTCCGCGATCAGGAGGGTGATCGGGGCGGGGGTGCCGACGGGGCTGCCGGTGGGGGTGTCGCTGAGGTCGGTCACACCGACGCCCGCACCGGCAGCCGGACCGAAAGACGCCAGTACCGCTGCCCGTCCGGTCCCCCCGGTCCCGCCGGTCCCGCCTCGATCTCACCGTGCAGCATCCGCACCCGCTCGGCGAGTCCGGGCAGGCCGTGCCCGGACGTCGGGAAGGCTCTCGAACCCGCACCCGCACCCGTACCCGAGCCCGCCCCGGTCGCGTTGACCACGCTCAGCTCCAGGCTGTCCGGCGCGGCCGCCACCCGGACCTCGATGGGACCGCCCGCCCCGTGCCGCAGCGCGTTCGTCAGCCCCTCCTGCACGATCCGGTACGCCGCCCGCGAGAGCGTCCCCCGCACCTGCGCCAGGTCGCCCGAAAGGTCCGGCTCCACCACCGCGCCCGCGTGCCGCAGCCGGTCGAGCAGTTCGGGCAGGTCGGCAAGGGTCCGGGTCGGCGCCGTCTCCGCCTGCTGTTCGCGCAGCACGCCCAGTACGTAGTCCAGGTCCTCGAGCGCGGCCCGTGACGACTCCTCGATGCTGCGCAGGGCGGCCCGCGCCGCCACCGGGTCGGCGGAGAGCACCTCGCCCGCCACCGCCGCCTGGATCGTGGTCGCCGTCAGCGTGTGTCCGATCGAGTCGTGCAACTCGTGGGCCAGCCTGTTGCGTTCGGCAAGGGCCCGCTCCCGCTCGGCCGCGAGCGCGAGCCGCTCGACCGGCGAAGGGCCCAACAGCCTGGGCGCCGACCACCGCAGAGCACTCGACACGGCCACACACACGACCGCGGCGAGCAGCAGGCAGCCGAGCGCCGAGACCCAGCTCTGCCAGCCGCCCGCCACCCGCGCCGACCTGCCGAAGAGGCTCAGCTCCGCCTCGGGGCGCAGCGCGCCGAACGGCAGGGTCAGACCCGCGAGCAGCAGCACACCGCCGACCAGCGCACCCGTCCACCCCAGCGCCACGTGCAGCACCAGCCAGAGCGGAGTCCGCCGTCGCTCGCCGCCCGATGCCGCGGGATCCGGCAACGTCACCCCCAGCAGCCTGCGGGCGAACGCGATCAGCGCCCGCCGCGTGGTGCGGGCAAGACCGACCGCGCCGATCAGCGCGGCCCAGACCGACAGGGTCAGCGCGGCCTGCACACCATAGGGAGCGGATGGCCACACCAGCGCGGGCAGCACGGCGAAAGGCAGCAGTGGAATGCTCGCCATCGCGCCGCACAAAGCGAACAGCATGCCCGAATACGTGGAGCCGCGCAGCAGCGGCCGAATTCCCTCAATCATGGTCCGCTCAGTATGACCGGGCAGCTCACCGGGGGTCCTCCCCCGATCGAGGGAGGAAATTCTCCCGCCTTCCCGCGATGTGCGCCGGGGCCTCCGGAAGTCAGGATCGTGCCCTGACCAGTTGACCGGAGGACGGCTGATGAACACGCAGCTGCTGAACACGCAAGGGATAGAGATGACGCCGACAATTCGGCCTACGTCACCGACGATTCCGACGCCACCACCGAAAAGGACCGGCCCGGCCGGGGCCGCCATGGTGCTCGGCATCATCGGCCTGAGCACCTCGGTCGTCTTCATCGGCGGCCTGCTCGGCGCCGTCGGCCTGGTCCTCGGCATCATCGCGCTGGTGGCGTCCGGACGGACCGGTGTCGGCCGCGGCAAGGCCATCACCGGCGTGGTGACGTCGGCCCTCGCGATCACGGTCTCCGTCCTGGTCGCCGTTGCCCTGCTCTGGTACGCCGACAGAACGCAGGAGTGCTATCAGCCCGACAGCTTCCGGCAGTACGAGCAGTGCGTCCACCAGCAGCTCACGGGAGACTGACCGTGGTGCGAAACGCGGTGCGAAACGTAAGAGTTCCGTCTCTCGTGGCCGTCGGCGCCTTGTCCGTTCTCATCTCCCTGCTGACACCCACATCAGCGCCGACACCCAGCACCGTCTCTGTCGCGACCGAGCCATCTCCATCCGCGGCGCGGCAGAAGCCGAAGCCGAAACCGCACTGGCAGCGCTGCGACGCGAAAAGCCCCGCCGCCTTTCAGTGCGCGACTCTCGAAGTGCCGCTGGATTACGGCGATCCCGGCGGCAGGACCATCGACATCGCGATATCCCGGCTGAGGGCGAGCAGCGCGAAGGAACGGCGCGGCGTTCTGCTGCTCAACCCCGGCGGCCCCGGCCAGCCGGGCCTGAACCTGCCGGTCGACCCGGTCGTGGCGCTGTCCAAGGACGTGCAGAGGCAGTACGACCTCATCGGGTTCGACCCGAGAGGCGTCGGGCGCAGCTCGCCCGTCGGCTGCGGTCTGACCGGCGGCGAACTGGACGCGGAGCACCCGTACACGCCCTGGACCTTCGCGAAGGACGTGCGGTGGGCCCGTACGGTGGCCGCCAAGTGCCGGGCCGCGGCGGGTGCCACGCTGCGCCACCTCACCACCCGCAACACCGCGCGCGACATGGACGTCATCCGCGGCGTGCTGGGTGAGAAGAAGATCTCCTACTTGGGGTTCTCCTACGGCACCTACCTCGGCGCCGTCTACACGCAGCTGTTCCCCCGGCGAACGGACCGGTTCGTCCTCGACAGCGCGGCCGATCCCACGGGTTACGGGCGCGGCATGTTCCAGGCGATGGCGAAGAGGGCCGAGCCCGCCTTCGCGCGCTGGGCCGAGTGGACCGCCCGGCACCACGCGACGTACGCACTGGGCCGCACCCCGGCCGAGGTGCGCGGGACCTTCTGGGGCCTGGTCGCACGGGCCGACCGCGAACCCGTCGACTACGAAGGGACGCGCTTCACCGGTGACATCATCCGCGCCCAGCGCGACACGTTCTCCCGCGTCCGGAAAGCCGCCGCGTGGGTCGCCGGGCTGAAGAGGGCGGCCGAGAGCGGCAAGCCGCCTCCGTACGGCACTTCCGGACAGCCCGCGAGCCGTCGGCCGCCGGAGCCCGCCCCCGGCTTTCCCTCCGACGGAGACGCCTCGGGCACCTGGGCCGTCCTCTGCGCCGACACCCGCGCATCGTGGCCGCGCGACCCCGAGCGGTACCGCAGCGACGCGATCCGCGACAGGGCCCGGTATCCGCTGTCCGGCGACTTCGCGTCCGGCATCAAGCCGTGTGCCTTCTGGCAGCCGGGCAGCGAGCCCAGAACAGAGGTGGACAACTCCGTCCGCGCGCTGATCCTGCAGAACGAGTGGGACCCCTCGACGCCCCTGGCCGGTGCTCGGGCCATGCACCGGGCCCTGCGCGGCTCCCGGATGGTCACTGTCGTCGGTGGAGAGGGGCACATCGTCAACGGCACCAACTCCTGTGCGGACAGGAGCGCCACGGCCTACCTGACCACGGGCAGGCTCCCGGCCGATGACCTGACCTGCCGACCACGCGACCGCCACCCCTGACGTACTGATCCCGCACGTACTGATGTGGGGCCTCCCGCTTCCGGCGGAAGGCCCCACATGGTTGGGCGGTTCAGCCCTCGATCGACGTCATCACGTGCTTGATGCGCGTGTAGTCGTCGAAGCCGTACGCCGAGAGGTCCTTGCCGTAACCAGACTTCTTGAAGCCACCGTGCGGCATCTCCGCGACGAGCGGAATGTGCGTGTTGATCCAGACGCAGCCGAAGTCGAGGACCTTGGACATGCGCATCGCGCGCGCGTGGTCCTTGGTCCAGACGGAGGAGGCGAGCGCGTACTCGACGCCGTTCGCGTACTCGACGGCCTGCGCCTCGTCCGTGAAGGACTGCACGGTGATGACGGGTCCGAAGACCTCGTTCTGGATGATCTCGTCGTCCTGCTTCAGGCCCGACACCACGGTCGGCGCGAAGAAGTAGCCCTTCTCGCCGACCCGCTGGCCGCCCGCCTCGACCTTGGCGTGCGCGGGGAGCCGCTCGATGAAGCCGGTGACCTGCTTCAGCTGGTTGGCGTTGTTGAGCGGGCCGAAGAGCACGTCCTCGTCGTCCGGCTGGCCGGTCTTCGTGTCGGCGGCGGCCTTGGCGAGGGCCGTCACGAAGTCGTCGTGGATGGACTCGTGGACGAGCACGCGCGTGGCGGCCGTACAGTCCTGGCCCGCGTTGAAGAAGCCCGCCACCGAGATGTCCTCGACGGCCTTGGCGATGTCGGTGTCCTCGAAGACGACGACCGGCGCCTTGCCGCCGAGCTCCAGGTGGACCCGCTTGAGGTCCTTGGAGGCGGACTCGGCGACCTGCATGCCGGCGCGCACGGAGCCGGTGATGGAGGCCATCGCCGGGGTGGGGTGCTCGACCATGGCGCGGCCGGTGTCGCGGTCGCCCGTGACGACGTTGAAGACGCCGGGCGGCACGATGGAGCCGATGATCTCGGCCATCAGGACGGTCGACGCGGGCGTCGTGTCCGACGGCTTCAGGACGACGGTGTTGCCCGCGGCGAGCGCCGGGGCGAACTTCCAGACGCCCATCATCATCGGGTAGTTCCACGGCGCGACCTGCGCGCAGACGCCGATCGGCTCGCGGCGGATGATGGAGGTCAGACCCTCCATGTACTCACCGGCGGCGCGGCCTTCGAGCATCCGGGCCGCGCCCGCGAAGAAGCGGATCTGGTCGACCATGGGCGGAATCTCTTCGGACCGCGTGAGTCCGGTCGGCTTGCCGGTGTTCTCGACCTCGGCCGCGATGAGCTCCTCGGCCCGCTCCTCGAACGCGTCGGCGATCTTGAGCAGGGCCCTCTGCCGCTCGGCGGGCGTCAGGTCGCGCCAGGCGGGGAACGCGTCGGCGGCGGCCTTCATGGCGGCGTCCACGTCGGCCTGACCCGACAGCGGCGCGGTCGCGTACGCCTCGCCGTTCGCCGGGTTGATGACCTCGGTGGTCCGTCCGTCGGCCGCGTCCCGGAATTCTCCGTTGATGTAGTTGCGCAGACGGCGCAGCTCGGTGGTCACTTCCGCGGCCCTCCAAGTCAGATGTCCAGTGGATGAGACACCCACCCTAGTCGCTGCACCGACGCTTTCAACATACCCAGCGGCCCAGAACTGCGGAATCCGTGACGATTGAAGTCTCAGACAACGAATTTCATCGATCTGGCCTTGCGGAAGTGACGAGACGTCGTGCAGAGTGAGCTCGTGGCCAGTCGCAGCGCAGACCCCAGCAGCCCTCGCGGCTCCCGCACCGGAAACCCGGGCGGAAGCGGCAACGGGAACGGCACTCCCCCCGTGGACGCCGTCTCTCTGGCGATCATCGAGCAGCTCCAGGAGGACGGACGCCGTCCGTACGCCGCCATCGGCAAGGCCGTGGGCCTGTCCGAGGCAGCCGTGCGCCAGCGCGTCCAGAAGCTGCTCGATCAGGGCGTGATGCAGATCGTCGCCGTCACGGACCCGCTCACCGTGGGCTTCCGCAGGCAGGCGATGGTCGGCATCGACGTCGAGGGCGATGTGGACCCGGTCGCGGACGCAGTGGCCGCCATGCCGGAGGCCGAGTACGTGGTGATGACCGCGGGCTCGCACGACCTCCTGGTGGAGATCGTCTGCGAAGACGACGACCACCTGCTCGAAGTCATCAACAAGCGCATCCGCGCCCTCCCCGGCGTGCGCTCCACCGAGAGCTTCGTCTACCTCAAGCTCAAGAAGCAGACCTATATGTGGGGAACCCGATAGCCGTGAGCAAGGACCTCAGCCAAACCGCGTACGACCACCTGTGGATGCACTTCACCCGCATGTCGGACTACGAGAACGCACCCGTGCCCACCATCGTGCGTGGCGAGGGCACCTACATCTTCGACGACAAGGGCAAGAAGTACCTCGACGGCCTCTCCGGCCTGTTCGTGGTCAACGCCGGTCACGGTCGTCACGAGCTCGCCGAGACCGCGTACAAGCAGGCGCAGGAGCTGGCCTTCTTCCCGGTCTGGAGCTACGCCCACCCGAAGGCCGTCGAGCTGGCGGAGCGTCTCGCCGACTACGCGCCGGGCGACCTCAACAAGGTCTTCTTCACCACCGGTGGCGGCGAGGCCGTCGAGACCGCCTGGAAGCTGGCGAAGCAGTACCACAAGCTCACCGGCAACCACACGAAGTACAAGGTCATCTCGCGCGCGGTCGCCTACCACGGCACCCCGCAGGGCGCCCTGTCCATCACCGGTCTGCCCGCCCTGAAGGCCCCCTTCGAGCCGCTCGTCCCGGGCGCGCACAAGGTGCCGAACACGAACATCTACCGTGCGCCGAGCCACGCTCACGCCGATGATCCTGTGGCCTTCGGCCGCTGGGCCGCCGACCAGATCGAGCAGGAGATCCTCTTCGAGGGCCCCGAGACCGTCGCCGCCGTCTTCCTTGAGCCGGTGCAGAACGCGGGCGGCTGCTTCCCGCCCCCGCCCGGCTACTTCCAGCGCGTGCGCGAGATCTGCGACAAGTACGACGTGCTGCTCGTCTCGGACGAGGTCATCTGCGCCTTCGGCCGCCTCGGCACGATGTTCGCCTGCGACAAGTTCGGCTACGTCCCGGACATGATCACCTGCGCCAAGGGCATGACCTCGGGCTACTCCCCGATCGGCGCGTGCATCATCTCGGACAAGCTCGCCGAGCCGTTCTACAAGGGCGACAACACCTTCCTGCACGGCTACACCTTCGGCGGCCACCCCGTGTCGGCCGCGGTCGGCGTCGCCAACCTCGACATCTTCGAGAAGGAGGGTCTCAACCAGCACGTCCTCGACAACGAGGACGCGTTCTACCAGACCCTGCGCAAGCTGCACGACCTGCCGATAGTCGGCGACGTCCGCGGCAACGGCTTCTTCTACGGCATCGAGCTCGTGAAGGACAAGGCCACCAAGGAGACGTTCAACGACGAGGAGACCGAGCGCGTCCTGTACGGCTTCCTCTCCAAGGCGCTCTTCGAGAACGGCCTGTACTGCCGCGCCGACGACCGCGGTGACCCGGTCGTCCAGCTCGCCCCGCCGCTGATCTCCACCCAGGAGACCTTCGACGAGATCGAGGGGATCCTGCGCGAGGTCCTCACGGAGGCGTGGACGAAGCTCTGACCCATGGCGTGACCCATAGCTTGCTTGGTGTGACCCATGGTGTGATCGAGTGATCAACACCGGCCCCGGGGGCGCCCGTTCGAGTGAGAACGGGCGCCCCCGGGCCGCGTCGTTTCCGGGCATTCCGCCCGAATCCATAGCGTGCCCAGTGACCGATCGGCCCCGCCTTCGTTCCCCCGTACGGGGGAGTCGAGCTGATCTGAACCGAGGTGTACGCCATGGTGGCCCCGCCGGACAACGACGTGCTGTGGGCACGCGCACTCCACGTCACACACAACGGCTCCCCCGCCCTCACCGGCGTCTCGCTCGGTGTCCGCGAGGGCGAGATCCTCGCCGTCAACGGCCCGCGCGGCTCCGGCAAGACGACACTCCTGCAGTGCCTGTCGGGGCAGCGGCTCCCCCAGCAGGGCGAGGTGTGGTTCAACAGCACCCCCGTCCACACGATGAGTTCGCTCGTACGCGAACGCCTGCGCCGCGACCGCTTCGGCTGGATCGACCCCGAACCGCAGCTCGTCCCCGAACTCACCGCCTGGGAGAACGTCGCGCTGCCGCTGATGCTGCGCGGCGCCTCCCACCGGGTCTCCAAGCCCGCCGCCCTGGAGTGGCTCGACCGGCTCGACATCGGCACGTGCGCCCGTAAACGCCCGCACGCCCTGCTGCAGTCCGAGCGTCAGCGCATCGCCATCGCCCGCGCCCTGGTCACCACGCCGTCCGTCCTCTTCGCCGACGAGCCCACCGCCACCCTGCACCGCGCCGACCGCGCCCACGCCCTGCGCACCCTGACGACGGCGGCCCGCTCGCACGGCATCACCGTCGTCCTGGCCACGCACGACGCGGACGTCGCCACACTCGCCGACCGAACGGTGGCGCTGCTCGACGGCCGCCGCGTCAACACGGTGCATCTGCCGGGCGGGGAGGGGCTCGTGAGAGGTGGGGGGCGGGGGGCGGCCTCGGGTGCGGCCTCGGGTGCGGCTGCGGCTGCCGGTGCGGTTGGCGCAGCCGGTGCCGCCGACGAGACCGAGACTCCGAGCCCGGTCGACGCGACGAGTTCAGCCGATACGCCAGAGACACCCACGACATCTGAGGTGCTTGCGGCATCTGAGGCGTCTGCGGCACCTGAGGCGTCCGAGGTACCCGATGTGCCCGGTGCGCCAGATGCGCCCGTTACGCCAAGTGCGCCAGGCGCGTCCGACCCGGCCGTCGGCTCCGCACCCGTCGGAGCAGCCGAGGCCACGGCCACCCCCGGCACCGGCGCCCCCGTCCCCGCCACGGAAGGCCGGGCCGCGTGCTCGCTCTCCGTCTAGCCCGCGGGGCGCACCCCCTCGTCCAACTGCGGCGCCTCCTCGTGGCCGCCGCGTCCGCCGGCACCGGCTTCATGCTGCTGTGCACCCTGGCGTACGCGATGGAGCACCCCGGAGCGGGTGCCGTGCTGCGTCTCGCGTGGTGCCTCGCGCCGATCACCGCCACCGTGTACTTCGCCGTCGCCGTGGCCCGCACCGACCCCGGCACCCGGCCGCGCGGCGGGCTCTCCGCGGTGGGCCTCGGCCCCGGCCGCCTGGCGGTGCTCGCGGCGATCTCCACGGCCGTGTCCTGCGTCCTCGGCTCCATGGTGGCGCTGCTGTTCTTCCTGCACCTGCGCGGCGACATCAGCGGGCTGCCCTTCGACGGGGCGGCGACCGACCTGCTCGCCGGCGGCGAACCGTTGCCGCTCGCGGGCGCGCTGACCCTGCTCGCGCTGGTCCCGGCCGCCGCGTCGGCCGCGAGCGCCCTCGTACTGCGGCCGCGGCCCGTCAAGGCCACCGGCGCGGTGGACGGCCCGGCGCCCGCCGCGGACCCGGCCGCTCCGGCCCGGCCGCCGGGCGGTCTGCCCTGGGGCGTCGCGCTGCTCGCGGCGGGCCTCGCCGTGGAAACGTACGCGAGCGGCTCCGACGGCCGTGCGCGCGGCGGCTTCCCGATGCCGGGCGGCGCCGACGGCAGCCCGGTGGGTGTCCTCGCGGGCTGGGCCCTGACCGCCCTCGGCCTCGTGCTCGCGGGCCCCGGCCTCACCTATCTCAGCGGACGGATCCTGCAGGCTGTGCGGCCCGGCGCGGCACGGCTGCTCGCCGGACGTGTCCTGCAGGAGGAGGCGCGGCGCATCGGACGACCGCTCGGGGTGCTGTGCGCGGTGGCGTCGGGCGCGTACGCGTCGCTCATCCTGTACGCGGGGCCGAGCCCCCGGGTGGGCCCGCTCACCACGCTCGGCGGGCTGCTCGTCGCGGGCTGCGCGGTCCTGACCCTGGCCACGGCGGCCGTCGAGGCCAAGCAGTCCCGCTCGCACACGACGGGCGCGCTGCTGCAACTCGGGGCGCCCGCGACACTCCTTCGCGGTTCGGCGGCGCTCCGCGCGGGCGCGCTCGCCGCCGTGTTCGGGCCGCTGACCTGGATCGTCGCGGAGCTGGCCGCGCTGCCGCTGGCACGTTGACCGGCGCGCTGAGAGGCACGCTGACCGGCACGTTGAGAGGCCGAGAGAAAGTCATGAGAAAAGTTTCCGCCGGGCGATGAGTTCTGTGTCGAACGGATGTCTAACCCTCCGTAAGGCACACGCACTCACCGGGAGAGACACTCATGTACCAGCAGATGATCTTCGTGAACCTGGCCGTGTCCGACGTCGCCGCGACGAAGAAGTTCTTCACGGAGCTCGGCTACTCGATCAACCCGCAGTTCTCGACCGACGAATGCGCGTGCGTGACGATCAGCGACACCATCGTCGCGATGATGCTGAGCAAGGGGCACTACGCGAACTTCACGCAGAAGGAGATCGCGGACTCCACCAAGACCAGCGAGACGCTGATCTGTCTGAGCGCGGAGAGCAGAGAGAAGGTCGACGAGCTCGTCGACAAGGCGATTTCCGCAGGTGGCACGGCCGGGAAGGTCCAGGACTACGGCATGATGTACGGCCGCGCGTTCGACGACCTGGACGGCCACACCTGGGAAATCATGTGGATGGACCCGTCGCAGGTCCAGGGCTGAGAGCCGGAGCCGGAGCCGGGGGCGGGGGCGCGAGCCGGGGGCCGCGTCGGTCGAGAGGTGGGGCGGAACGGCCCGGGGCACCCACGGACCGACCCTCTCCGCGCCCCCTGCTTAGCATGGGCGGATGCAGCCGACTCCCGAACACGCATCCGCCCCGCAACTCCCCGGCGAGGACCGTGAGATCGAGACCCTCGCCGAGTTCGACGAGGTCTCCGGCCGTGGCGCCCTCGCGGGGTGCCGCGTCCAGGCCGTCGACCTGACGGAGCGGACCTCCGCGCTCCTCGCCGCCGATGTCGCGGGCGCCGTCTTCCTCGGCTGCCCGATGCGCGAGGACGCGGCGGCGAAGGTGCGGGCCGGTGGCGCACTGGTCTTCCCGCCGGTCCCGGGGCTGCCGTTCAACCCCTACCGCGGGCTGCTGTACACCCCCGACGACCTGTTCTCCGGCCTCGCCGAGGGCGGGTACGAGGCGACGCCGGACGCCACCGCGTACGCCTGGTTCCAGCGGACCAAGGCCGACGGCGACGTGTTCTCGTCGATGCTGCGCGCCATCCACGACGACTCCATCTCCGACGCCCTCGACGAGCACCTCGTCGGGGCCCGGGTGGCGGGCGTCATGGGCGGCCACGCGATGGCCCGCGGCACCGACGCCTACGCCGGTGCGGCACGCCTCGGCCGCGCGCTGGCCCGCGCGGGGTTCACGGTCGCGACGGGCGGCGGTCCCGGCGCGATGGAGGCCGCGAACCTCGGCGGCTACGCGGCGCCCCTCGACGACGGCATGCTGGACGACGCCCTGGCGCTCCTCGCCAAGGCCCCGTCGTTCACGCCGTCGGTCACCGACTGGGCGCAGGCGGCGTTCGCGGTCCGCGAGCGCTGGCCCGCCGGTGGCTCCTCGGTGGGCATCCCCACCTGGTTCTACGGCCACGAGCCGCCGAACGCGTTCGCCTCCCACCTGGGCAAGTACTTCGCCAACGCCACCCGCGAGGACGGCCTCCTGGCCCGCTCGAACGCGGGCGTCGTCTTCCTGCCGGGCGCGGCCGGCACGGTCCAGGAGGTCTTCGACAACGCCACGCCCAACTACTACGAGTCGCGCGGCGAACCCACCCCCATGGTCCTGGTCGACCACACCCACTGGACCGAACACCTGCCGGTATGGCCCCTGCTCCAGTCACTGGCCCGCGACCGCTCGATGGAGTCGCGGATCGCGCTGGTGGACCGGGTGGAGGACGCACCGGCGGCACTGCGAAGGCTCGGAGCGGTGACGGGGTAACGGGGTAACGGGTCTTTCCCCGTCGCCCTCAGCCGAGCACCACCACATCCCCCGCATCAAACGCGACCCCCACCGTCTCGCCCACCCCCGGTGCCTCGCGCAGCGCGCAGGCCGCCTCAAGGCGCGGGCCTTCCTTCGGCTGCAGGCGCACCGCGACGTGCGTACCGCGGAACGTGCGGGCCACCACCTCGCACGGCAGCCCCTCGTCGAGGGAGACGAGCCGCACCCCGGCAGGGCGCACCAGGATCTTGTGCCGTCCGGCGGGCGTTCCCGTCGGTACCGGGATGCTGCCCCACACCGTCGCGGCGACCCCGCCCTTCACCGCCGCGTCGACGACGTTGTCGAAGCCGAGGAAGCGCGCCACGAACTCGTCCGCCGGGTGCTGCCACACCTCAAGTGGCGTGCCGGACTGGGCGATCCGGCCGTCGCGCATGACGACGACGCGGTCGGCGAGGGCGAAGGCCTCACCCTGGTCGTGCGTGACGGCGAGCACGGTGGTGCCCAGCTCGTCGAAGAGTTCCCGGAGTTCGACGACCAGGCGTTCCCGCAGTGAGCGGTCGAGCTGGCCGAGCGGCTCGTCGAGCATCAGGAGGCGGGGCCGCGGGGCCAGCGCTCGCGCGAGGGCGACCCGCTGCTGCTCGCCGCCCGAGAGTGAGGCCACCGCGCGCCGCTGTGCGTTCGGCAGCCCGACGAGGTCAAGCAACTCGGCGACGCGGTCCGCCTGTTCGCCCCGCGACGCGCCGTGCATACGCAGCCCGAACGCGACGTTCCCCGCCACGTCGCGCTGCGGAAAGAGCTGGTGGTCCTGGAACATCAGGCCGACGCCCCGCTTGTGCGCGGGCACCCCGCGCTGGTCGCGACCGCCGAGGAGGACCTGCCCCCCGTCGAGCCCCTGGAGCCCGGCGACCGCCCGCAGCAGCGTCGACTTGCCGCTGCCGCTCGGCCCGAGCACGCAGACGATCTCGTGCTCGTCGACATCGAGGTCGACGGCGTCGAGCACGGCCCGCGCCCCGAAACGTACCGTCGCGTTCCGCAGCCTCAGCAGGGCGTCCGTCATCAGAACTCCCCCGTGGTGCGGTTCGTCCGAACGCGTTCCAGGAGCAATAGCGACACCGCGCACACCACCATGAGAATCGTCGAAAGGGCCATCGCCTGCCCGTAGTTGAGGTCACCGGCCCGGCCGAGCAGCCGCGCCACGGCGACCGGCAGCGTCGGGTTGTCCGGCCGTGCGATGAAGACGGTCGCCCCGAACTCGCCGAGCGACACGGCGAAGGCGAACCCGGCGGCGATCAGCAGCGCCCGCCGCACCATCGGCAGGTCGACCTCCCGCCAGGCCCGCAGCGGCGAGGCGCCGAGCACGGCAGCCGCCTCACGCAGGCGTCCGTCCACCGCGCGAAGGACCGGCAGCATGGTGCGTACGACGAAGGGCACGCCGACCAGCGCCTGGGCCAGCGGTACCAGGATCCAGGTGGCCCGCAGATCGAGCGGCGGCTTGTCCAGCGTGATCAGGAATCCGAAGCCGACGGTCACCGCGGAGACCCCGAGCGGCAGCATGAGCAGCGCGTCGAAGCCGCGGACGAGGCGCCCGGCACGGCGCGTGAGCGCGGCGGCGGCGAGCCCTCCGATGACGACCGCGATGGCGGTGGCCACGACCGCGTACTGCAAGGAGTTCCAGATCGCCTCGATCGGCGGCACGAGGAAGGCCCCGCCGTCCGCCGAGGTCAGCTCCTTGTAATACATGAACCCGAAGCCGTCGGGACCGTCGAAGGACCGCTGGATCAGCACCCCGAGCGGCAGCAGGATCAGCAGCGCGACCGTCGCGACGACTACTCCGAGCAGCGTCCACTGCCCCGCCCCGCGCGGCCGACGCGCGACGGCCGCGGCGTCCACGAGCTTCAGCGCGCTCTCGCGCCGCCGTGCCGTCCACGCGTGCACGGCGAGGATCAGCCCCACCGCCGCGAACTGCACGATCGTCAGGACGGCGGCCGTCGGCAGGTCGAGCAGCTGGGCGGTCTGCCGGTAGATCTCCACTTCGAGGGTGGAGTACGCGGGTCCGCCGAGGATCTGCACGACGCCGAACGAGGTGAAGGTGAAGAGGAACACCATGAGCGCGGCAGCGGCCACCGCCGGTCCAAGGGCGGGCAGCGTGACCGTCCGCCACGCCGTCCAGCGCGAGGCGCCGAGCATCCGCGCGGCCTCCTCCTGCCGCGGGTCGAGCTGCGACCAGAGCCCGCCGACGGTGCGGACGACGACCGCGTAGTTGAAGAAGACGTGCGCGAGCAGGATCGCCCAGACGGTGGTGTCCAGGCGGACGCCCCACAGCTCGTCGAAGAGCCCGCCCCGCCCGATCAGCGCGAGGAAGGCCGTCCCGACGACGACCGTCGGCAGCACGAACGGCACGGTGACGACGGCCCGCAGCGCCTGCTTGCCGGGGAAGTCGAAGCGCGCGAAGACGTACGCGCCGGGGAGCGCGATCAGCAGCGTCAGCGCCGTCGACGCGAGCGCCTGCCAGGTGGTGAACCACAGCACGTGCCGGATGTCGGACTGCCCGAGCACCTCCGTGATCCGCCCGAACTGCCAGACGCCGTCGACGTGCAGCCCGCGCGCGACGATCGCCGAGACCGGATAGGCGAAGAAGAGCGCGAAGAACGCGACGGGCCCGGTCATCAGGCCGAGCCGCGCCGCGCTCCCCCTGCTGAAGCGCGCGCAGGGACGGGACTTCGTCACTTCAGTACGAGCGAGGTCCACGACTTGATCCACGGCTCACGGTTGTCGGCGATCTTCTTCGGGTCCATGGTCTGCGGCTTGTCGACGGTCACCCCGTGCTCCGTGAACAGCTCCGGCAGCTTGGTGCCCTCGCGCACCGGGTTCACGAACATGTTCAGCGGCATGTCCTCCTGGAACTCCTTGCCCGCGAGGAAGTCCAGGAGCGCCTTGCCGCCCTTGGTGTTCTTGGCGTTGCTGAGCAGGCCCGCGTACTCGACCTGGCGGAAGCAGGTGCCGGTCGCGACGCCGGTCGGCGCCTCCTTGGGCTGCGGCTTGCCGAAGAGCACCTCGACGGGCGGCGAGGAGGCGTAGGAGACGACGAGCGGCCGGTCGCCCTTGGCCTTCCTGCCTCCCGCGGACCCGGAGAACTCCTCGTTGTAGGCCTGCTCCCAGCCGTCGACGACCTTGACGCCGTTGGCCTTGAGCTTCTTCCAGTAGCCCTGCCAGCGGTCGTCGCCGTACTTGGCGGCGGTGCCGAGCAGGAAGCCGAGGCCGGGCGACGACGTCGAGGTGTTCTCGGTGACCAGCAGGTCCTTGTAAGCGGGCTTGGTCAGATCCTCGAAGGACTTCGGCGGCGCCAGCTTCTTGTCGGCGAAGTACTTCTTGTCGTAGTTCACGCAGATGTCGCCGCTGTCCACGGGCGTCACCCGGCGCTTGTCCCCGTCGACCCGGAACTCCGGCTTGATCCGCTCCGAGCCCTTGGCCTCGTACGTCTGGAAGAGGCCGTTGTCGAGCGCCCGCGACAGGAGCGTGTTGTCGACGCCGAAGAAGACGTCGCCCTGCGGGTTGTCCTTGGAGAGGATCGCCTTGTTCACCGCGGCGCCCGCGTCGCCGTCCTTGAGGACGTGGACCTGGTAACCGGAACGCTTCTCGAAGTCCTTGAGGACGTCCTTGGAGACGTTGAAGGAGTCATGGCTGACGAGCGTCACGCTCTTGGAGCCGGACGTCCCGGAACCGCCGTCGGAACTGCCGCACGCGGAGACGGCGACAAGCCCGATGCCCACCGCCACCGCGGTGAACGTGACCTTCTTGGTGGTGCTCACTGAAACTTCCTCCTGGGTGTCCAGGAAGAGACGCGGCCCCGCCCGCCGGCCGGGTGGCCGCGGGCAGGGCGCTACAGCTTGAGTCGTGCCCGAACTCCCTACCCGGAATGACCCGGGCGAGGTTCAGAGGGTCTGCGGCCCACCTGTCCAAGGTGCCGCACTCTCAGCGCTGTGGCGCTCCCCTGTCGGAAATATGCAGATGTATAGCGGATCCATATACGAGGCGTACGCCCGCACGCCCGTCAGACTACCCCTCGGCCTACCTCTCGGCCGCGGCGAGCTGGCCGCACGCTCCGTCGATCTCCTGGCCCCGGGTGTCCCGGATCGTGACCGGCACCCCGTGGGCGGCGATGGCCGCCACGAACGCCTTCTCGTCCTCGGGGCGCGACGCGGTCCACTTCGAGCCCGGCGTCGGGTTCAGCGGGATCAGGTTGACGTGCACCGGCTTGTTCTTGAGCAGCCGCCCGAGCCGGTCACCACGCCATGCCTGGTCGTTGATGTCGCGGATCAGCGCGTACTCGATGGAGAGGCGACGGCCCGACTTGGCCGCGTACTCCCAGCCCGCGTCGAGCACCTCCCGCACCTGCCACCGCGTGTTCACCGGTACGAGGGTGTCGCGGAGGTCGTCGTCCGGCGCGTGCAGCGAGATCGCGAGCCGGCACTTGAAGCCTTCGTCGGAGAACCGGTGGATGGCGGGCACGAGGCCCACCGTCGACACCGTGATCCCGCGCTGCGACAGGCCGAGGCCGTCCGGCTCCGGGTCGGTGAGGCGGCGGATGGCGCCGGTCACGCGGTTGTAGTTGGCCAGCGGCTCACCCATGCCCATGAAGACGATGTTGGAGAGCCGCGCGGGCCCGCCCGGAATCTCGCCGTCCCTGAGCGCGCGCATCCCGTCGACGATCTGGTGCACGATCTCACCGGTCGACAGGTTCCGGTCCAGACCGGCCTGCCCCGTGGCACAGAACGGGCAGTTCATCCCACAGCCCGCCTGCGAGCTGATGCACATGGTCACCCGGTCCGGATACCGCATGAGCACCGACTCCACGAGCGTCCCGTCGAAGAGCCGCCACAGCGTCTTGCGCGTCGTGTCGTCGTCACAGCTGATGTGCCGCACCACGGACATCAGGTCGGGCAGCAGCGCCTCACGGAGCTTCTCGCGCGCACCGGCGGGAATGTCGGTCCACTCCGCCGGGTCGTGCGCATACCGCGCGAAGTAGTGCTGCGAGAGCTGCTTGGCGCGGAACGGCTTCTCGCCGATGGCGGCGACGGCGTCCTTGCGCTCAGCGGGCGTGAGGTCGGCGAGGTGCCGCGGCGGCTTCTTGGCTCCGCGGGGCGCGACGAAAGTGAGTTCTCCGGGTACAGGCATGGTCCATCCAGTGTCGCAGACATACGACAAGGGGCCCGCCGCCCTGTGGACAACGAGCCCCTCACCCACATATACGCAGGTCAGACGGCGTACGCCAAGTCGCTCAGCCCGACCCGACAAACAGCACGAGCAGCAGCCAGACCACCGGCGCCGTCGGCAGCAGCGAGTCGAGGCGGTCCATGATGCCGCCGTGTCCCGGCAGCAGCGTGCCCATGTCCTTGATGCCGAGGTCCCGCTTGATCATCGACTCGCCGAGGTCGCCGAGCGTGGCGCTCACCGCCACCGCGAAGCCGATCACCAGGCCCTGCCACCACGCGCCGTCGTCGATCAGGAACTGCAGGCACAGCGCGCCCGCGGCCATCGCGAAGGTGACCGCGCCGACCAGGCCCTCGCGGGTCTTGCCGGGGCTGATGCGCGGCGCGAGCTTGTGCTTGCCGAAGCGCCAGCCGATCGCATACGCACCGGTGTCGCTGACCACGGTCAGGAGCAGGAAGGTGAGCACCCGCTTCGGGCCGTCGTCGGCGGTGAGCATCAGCGCCACGAACGTGGCGAGGAACGGGACGTAGAAGGCGGCGAAGACCCCCGCCGTGACGTCCTTCAGATAGCCCTCGGGAGGCTCGGTCATGCGCCAGACGAGGACCGCGAGCGCGGTGAGGGCCATCGCGACCCACGCACCCTCCGTCCCCCGCACATACCCGGCGACGACCATCGCCGCGCCGCCCACCGCGAGCGGCACGAGCGGCGCCTTGATGCTCTTGCGCTCCTCGAGCCGCGACGTGAGCTCCCAGAGGCCGACCACGACAGCGACCGCTATGACGCCGATGAAGACGGCCTTCACGATGAAAAGCGACGCGATGATCACCGCGCCGAGTCCCACACCGACTCCTATGGCCGCCCCGAGATCGCGGCCCGCGCTCTTCTTCTGCGGTGCCACCGGGGCGGGCTGCGGCTGAGGTGCGCTGGGCATGGGCTCCTGCGGAGGCTCGTCACGGAACAGGGGGCCGCCCATCGGAGTGGCCCCCCGGTCGTCGTCCTGGTCTCCGCCGTTCACGGGTACGTCGGGCACGATGGGCATGGGCTGTGTCTCAGACGGAAACAGCGCGTCCTGCGCATCGTACGCGGGACCTGGCGGGGTCGCCCCCTGACCAGGTCCGTGGTCGGGCGGCCCCCAATACCCGGCTCTGGGCGGCGCCCCCCAGGAAGAGTCGTTCACGGATCGGTTCCCTGATTCCTCGGACTCGAGACTCAGACTTCGAGCAGCTCGGCTTCCTTGTGCTTGAGCAGCTCGTCCACCTGGGCGACGTACTTGGCGGTGGTGTCGTCGAGCTCCTTCTCACCGCGGCGGCCCTCGTCCTCACCGATGTCGCCGTCCTTGATCGCCTTGTCGAGGGCCTCCTTGGCCTTGCGACGGATCGACCGGATCGAGATCTTGGAGTCCTCGGCCTTGGTCTTGGCGACCTTGATGTACTCCTTGCGACGGTCCTGGGTCAGCTCGGGGAACGTCACACGGATGATATTGCCGTCGTTGCTCGGGTTGACGCCGAGGTCGGAGTCCCGGATCGCCTGCTCGATGTTGCGCAGCGCGCTCTTGTCGAACGGGGTCACCACGGCCATCCGCGGCTCGGGCACCGAGAACGAGGCCAGCTGGTTGATCGGCGTAAGCGCGCCGTAGTAGTCAGCCACGATCTTGTTGAACATCGCCGGGTGCGCACGGCCGGTGCGGATCGCGGCGAAGTCCTCCTTGGCGACCACGACGGCCTTCTCCATCTTCTCCTCGGCCTCGAGGAGGGTCTCTTCGATCACCACTTGCTCCTGCGTGTCTTGAGTAGGCCCGGCCGGCACGGGGTGGCCGGCTGCGTCGCGTGTCTTTCCTGCACGGTGTCCGACCGGCAGGGCTTTGTCCATCCCCTCAAAGGCCGTCTCGCATAGGTCCCTTGAGGCTGGTCCAGGTCCCGGAGGTCAGGCCCGGTTTCCCTGGTCGCCCACGAGTGTGCCGATCTTCTCACCCTTGACGGCCCGGGCGATATTGCCTTCGGAGAGCAGCTCGAAGACGAGGATGGGCAGTTTGTTGTCCCGGCACAGCGTGATCGCCGTCATGTCGGCGACCTTCAGGTCCTGGGTGATGACCTCGCCGTAGCCGAGAGCGTCGTACTTCACCGCGTCGGGGTTGGTCCGGGGGTCGGAGTCGTAGACCCCGTCCACGCCGTTCTTGCCCATGAGCAGCGCCTCGGCGTCGATCTCCAGGGCGCGCTGCGCGGCGGTGGTGTCGGTGGAGAAGTACGGCATGCCCATGCCGGCGCCGAAGATGACTACACGGCCCTTCTCCAGGTGCCGCACGGCGCGCAGCGGGATGTACGGCTCCGCGACCTGACCCATGGTGATGGCGGTCTGGACGCGGCACTCGATGCCCTCCTTCTCCAGGAAGTCCTGGAGAGCGAGGCAGTTCATGACCGTGCCGAGCATGCCCATGTAGTCGGAGCGGGCCCGGTCCATGCCCCGCTGCTGGAGTTCGGCGCCGCGGAAGAAGTTGCCGCCGCCGATGACGATGGCGATCTGCGCGCCGTCACGGACGACGGCCGCGATCTCGCGGGCGATGGCATGCACCACGTCAGGGTCGACCCCGAGGCCGCCTCCACCGGCGAACGCCTCGCCGGAGAGCTTCAGCAGGAAGCGTCCGGCAACTTTGTCGTCGTCACTCTTCGAGTCGGCCTTGGTGGTCATGTGGTTCTCGCTTCTCTTACTTGGCACACATGCGAAGAAGGCCACTGCCGGTGGGGTGTCGTTCGCATCCCATGCTCGGCAGTGGCCTCCTCGTCAGATCCTGCGGTCGTACGTCGCGCACGAGGACCGTGCGCGGGCGACCGCTGTCGACCCTAGCGGGGTCTACCGTCGATCGCGGTACGGACTCAGATGCCGACCTTGATGCGCGCGAAGCGCTTCAGGGTGACACCGGCCTCGGCGAGAACCTTCTCGACCGACTTCTTGTTGTCCAGCGCGTACGGCTGACCGAGGAGGGTGGCCTCCTTGAAGAAGCCGTTGACACGACCCTCGACGATCTTCGGCAGCGCGGCCTCGGGCTTGCCCTCGGCGCGGGTGGTCTCCTCGGCGACGCGACGCTCGGTCTCGATGACCTCGGCCGGGACGTCCTCACGGGAGAGGTACTTCGGCGCGAAGGCGGCGATGTGCTGGGCGATGCCCTTGGCGACAGCGGCGTCTGCCTTGTCCAGCTCGACGAGGACACCGATCTGCGGGGGCAGGTCGGGCATCGTGCGGTGCATGTACGCGGAGACGTAGGCGCCCGAGAACTGCGCGAAGCGCTCAAGGACGATCTTCTCGCCGAGGTTGGCGTTGGCCTCGTCGACGTACGCCTGGACGGTCTTACCGGCCTCGATCTCGGACGCGAGCAGCGCCTCGAGGTCGGCCGGGGACGTCTTGGCGATGTGGGCGGCGAGGTTGTTCGCCACGGCCTGGAACTTGTCACCCTTGGCGACGAAGTCCGTCTCGCACTTCAGCTCGACGATGACACCGGAGGTGTTGTCGTCGGCGATGAGGGAGACCACCGCGCCGTTCTCGGCAGAGCGGCCTTCGCGCTTGGCGACGCCCTTCTGGCCCTTGATGCGGAGCGCCTCGACGGCCTTGTCGACGCTGCCATCGGCCTCGTCGAGCGCCTTCTTGCAGTCCATCATGCCGGCGCCCGTGAGCTCACGGAGCTTCTTGACGTCAGCGGCGGTGTAGTTCGCCATGATCGAAAATTCTCTCTCGAAGTCTGAAAGATCTACGGAGGTCTACGGGTGAACGGCGGGGGCCGATGGGCCCCCGCCGTCAACTACCGAACCTGTGAGGTCAGGCCTGCTCGGCGTCCGCGGCGGGCGCCTCGACGGCGGCAACCTCGGCGGGGGCCTCGGCCTGCTCGGCGTCGGCGGCCTTCTCCGTCTCGGCGGACTTCTGAACCTCGGCCTCGGCCTCGGCGGCCTTCGGCTCCTCGGCCTTGGCAGCCTCCTCGGAGTCCGCCTTCTTCTCGCCCTCGAGCAGGTCGCGCTCCCACTCGGCGAGCGGCTCGCCGGCGGCCTTCTCGCCCGGCTTCTGGTCGCCCGTGGCCACGCCGGAACGGGCGATGAGGCCCTCGGCGACGGCGTCGGCGATCACGCGGGTGAGCAGGGTGACGGAGCGGATCGCGTCGTCGTTGCCCGGGATCTTGTAGTCGACCTCGTCGGGGTCACAGTTGGTGTCGAGGATGGCGACGACCGGGATGTTGAGCTTCCGGGCCTCGCCGACCGCGATGTGCTCCTTCTTGGTGTCCACGATCCAGACGGCGCTGGGCACCTTGGACATCTCGCGGATACCGCCGAGGGTCTTCTCCAGCTTGGCCTTCTCGCGGGAGAGGACGAGCAGCTCCTTCTTGGTGAGGCCGGACGCGGCCACATCCTCGAAGTCGATCTGCTCGAGCTCCTTCAGGCGCTGCAGGCGCTTGTAGACAGTCGAGAAGTTGGTGAGCATGCCGCCCAGCCAGCGCTGGTTGACGTAGGGCATGCCGACGCGGGTGGCCTGCTCCGCGATGGCCTCCTGCGCCTGCTTCTTCGTGCCGACGAACATGACCGTGCCGCCGTGGGCAACGGTCTCCTTGACGAACTCGTAGGCGCGGTCGATGTACGACAGCGACTGGAGCAGGTCGATGATGTAGATGCCGTTGCGCTCCGTGAAGATGAAGCGCTTCATCTTCGGGTTCCAACGACGGGTCTGGTGACCGAAGTGGACGCCGCTTTCCAGCAGCTCCCGCATCGTGACGACGGCCATGGCCGTTCTCCTTGAGAATCTCGGTTGTGCCGCGTGTGCCGGACGGCACTCGCGCCTGACGCCCGCTCCGCGCCTTGCCCACGAGGGACCGAGGGGCGCTGACACCGGCTGTTTCATGGCCAGGTGCCGGGGCGTGCGAAGTCGACCCGGTGACCCGGATCGCCACGAGAAGTGTACGGGACCCACGGGGTGGCGGGTGACGCCGCCGTCGATGCCCAGGTGACGGCGGTCCGCGGGGCGGACGCGGCTTCCCGTGGCAGCTCTGACGGCAGCTCTCATGGCCGCCCCCACGACAGATCCCACCCCGGCTCCCACGACCGGGTGACGCCGATATCCACAACCGCCCGGTCATCCACAGATCCGGTCCATGATCCCCACGGCGGGACCCGGCGCGGGACGGTTCTCCCATGCGCCTGGAACTTCTGCTGCCGGTGCTGGCAGCCCTGCTCGCGACCGTCTTGCCCTCGCCCGCGCCTTCGACCCCGGCCCCGTCCCCGACTCCGTCCCCGGCCGCCTCCTGGCCGGTGGGCACCCGCCCCGAGGTCATCCGTGCGTGGGACCCGCCCTCGACCCCGTACGGCGCGGGTCACCGGGGCGTGGACCTCGCCGCGCCGCCGGGCAGTGCGGTACGGGCCGTGGCCCCCGGCCGGATCGCCTTCGCGGGCCGGGTGGCGGGCAGAGGCGTGGTCTCGGTGGAACTGGACGGCACGGGTGATCCGCCTCTGCGCACGACATACGAACCGGTGAGGGCGTCACTGAGGGCGGGCGACGAGGTGGAGGCGGGCGACGTGGTCGGCACCATGGAGCTCCCGACGAGCCACTGCCCGGGAAGCTGCCTCCACTGGGGCCTGCTCAGGGCCGGAACCTACCTGGATCCCCTGACCCTGCTGCCCCCATGGCTCCTGCACCGGGGCCCGTCCCGCCTGCTGCCGGTGACCACCGGCATACCGTGACCCCCGGCATGCGTGACCCCCGGCATGCGTGACCCCCGGCATGCGTGACCCCCGGCATACGTGACCCCCGGTACCGGCATACGTGACCCCCGGCATCCAAGGACTCAGCCCCGCACACCCCGCAGAGCCATGGCCACGGCCGCCTCGGTGATGGCCGTGGGCTCCTCGGCGGCACCCAGCTCGATCCGCCGCACCGCCGCGTCCACGATGCCCTGGAGCAGCATCGCCGCCATACGGGGCTGCTCGTGCCCCAGCTCCTCGAGCGCCTCGACGATCATCGCGATGAGACCGCCATGCGCGGCACGGATCTTCTCCCGGGCCCCGGCGTCGAGCTCGCTCGCGGAGATGGCGACCACGGCCCGGTGCCGTCGGTCCCCCACCAGTGCCAGCTGCCGCCGCACATAGGCCTCGACCTTGCCCTCGGCCGATCCCGCGCCCTCCATCGACGCCGACACCTCCGCCGCCCAGACGGGGAAGTCGACCTCGCACAGCTCTTCCACCACGGCTGCCCGTGACCGGAAATATTCGTACACGGAGGACCGGGCGAGCCCGGTTCGTTCAGCGAGGGCGGGGAAGGTCAACGCCTCCGTACCGCCTTCGGACAGCAGGGAACGCGCGGCGTCCAGCAGGGCGCCGCGCTGCATCGACCGGTGCTCGGCCACTGAGGCCGCTCGAATCCTTGGCACAGCTCCACTTTACGGACGGGACGCCGCGCGCGGGAGCCGCTCCCGCGCGCACGCCCTCGGGCAGGGACGATTCAGCGCGCTCAGCGGCCAAAACTGGCCAGCTTCGCCCGCAGCTGCAGCACGGACTTCGTATGGATCTGGCTCACCCGGCTCTCGGTCACCCCGAGCACATTGCCGATCTCGGCGAGCGTGAGGCCTTCGTAGTAGTAGAGCGTTACGACGGTCTTCTCACGCTCCGGCAGCGTGTTGATCGCCCGCGCGAGCAGCCGCCGCAGTTCCCGGTCCTCGGCTACCTCCACCGGGTTGTCGGCCGCGTGGTCCTCGAGCGTGTCCATCAGGCTCAGCCGGTCGCCACCCTCGCCGCCGACGTGCAGCAGCTCCTCCAGGGCCACCACGTTCGCCAGCGACAACTGGCTGAAAACCGCGTGCAGTTCCTCCAGTGCGATTCCCATCTCGGCGGCGACCTCCCCCTCCGAGGGAGTCCGTCGCAGCTGCGCCTCCAGCGTGGCGTAGGCCCGCTCGACATTGCGTGCCTTCTGCCGCACGGACCGGGGGATCCAGTCGAGCGCTCGCAGTTCGTCGATCATCGCGCCACGGATGCGCGTGATCGCGTACGTCTCGAACTTGATGGACCGCTCGATGTCGAACTTCTCGATCGCGTCGATCAGCCCGAACACCCCGGACGAGACGAAGTCGGCCTGCTCGACATTGGGCGGCAGCCCCACGCTCACCCGGCCCGCGACGTACTTCACCAGCGGCGAGTAGTGCAGGATCAGCTGCTCGCGCAGCCGCCCGTCGCCCGTCTCCTTGTACGACCGCCACAGCTCGTCCAGCGACGACGGCGCGGGAGGCCGCTCCCGCTCGCCGCTACGAGCGGCGGGGGGAACCGCTGCCCGGTCGGACCCTGAGGTGTGCTGGGGCATTCGTCGCCTTGAGCCGTTCTGCCGTGAACCGGTGATGTCGCGTGGACTGGGGAGATCGCGTGGACTGGGGAGATCGCGTGGATCAGTGGCCTCGCGCGAACCGGTCGAGTCGCCGGTGTCGCTCGCGCCGGTGCGATGGGGAGCGTGCGTGGAATGAATGAGGTTGTCCGTCTGGTTGCCTGTCCGTGCCGGAATCCTTGTGAGCGTAGCGTGACTGAAGTGTTGCAGTGAGCGAAGAGTAGGGGATCGCGCGGGCGCAGATACGTTCCGCTGGGCGCTCCAGCAAGTCGACCCGGTCGCTCTGCGTGACGACCCCGAACCGTCAACTCCGCGATTTCTCAAGGTCGTCGGCGGTCATCCGTCCGGCGGAACACGCTCGGTCACGACCCACCTCCCTCGGTGAAGACAGGCGGATTCGCCTGGCGTGTCAACTGCCAGCCGTCGCCGTGTCGTTCGACGAACCCCAACGACTGAAGCTCGTACAGTCGCCCTATCGCGTCGTCCTCGGTCGTCCCGGCGCCGACCGCGACGTCCCGCACCACGGCACGATCCCGTGCGGGCAGGGCCGCCAGGACGCGCTGCGCCCCGGAAGTGAGCAGGTCACGCGGCACGACGGGGCCGCGCCGGGCCGGTGCGAGATCCCCCATGTCGCCGACGAGCTCGACTACTTCGGCGGCATCGGTCACCAGGACGCCGTCACCCCGCAGCAGTTCGTGGACTCCGGCGGAGAGGCCACTGGTCGCGGGCCCTGGAACCCCCATGGTGAAGCGCCCCAACTCCTGAGCGCTGCGCGCCGTGGCGAGCGCCCCGCTGCGGTAGGCGGCCTCCACCACCACGGTCCCCCTGGTCAGTGCCGCGATCAGCCGGTTCCGCTGGATGAACCTGCTCGGCGTCGGATGATCACCCGGTGGTAACTCACCGACGACCAGACCCTGTTCCGCGATCCGGCCGATCAGCTCGGTGTGCCCGCGCGGATAGGGCCGGTCGACGCCGCAGGCCAGCACGGCCACGGTTGCACCACCGGCTCCGAGCGCCCCTCGGTGCGCGGCACCGTCCACGCCGTACGCCCCACCGGAGATCACGACCCAGCCGCGCTCCGCGAGCCCCGCGGCGAGCCCGGCCGCCATGTGCGCGCCGTACTCCGTGCAGGCCCGCGCCCCTACGACGGCCACCGACCGCAGCGCCCAGATCCGCAAGGAGGGCCGCCCCCGGACCCAGAGCCCGACCGGCCGCGCGTCCCCCAGGTCGTCCAGCGTCACCGGCCACTCCGCGTCCCCCGGGCACACGAACCTCCCCCCGACGCCCCGCGCCACCTCCAGATCCCGCTCCGGCCGCACCTTCGCCGCCCGCGCCCGCAGCCCCTCCCACCGCCGCGCGGTCACCCCCGCCAGCGGTTTCTCCTCTCCCCGGAGCCGGTGCAGCACCTCACCGGCCCCCACCTCGCGCAGCCACCGCCCGCCGATCGCGTCCCCCGGCTCCAACACCCGCGTCAGGGCGACCCGGGCGAGCCGTTCGTCCTCCGGCGGCGGGGCGGCGGTCACGTCGGAGCCCCGATCGCCATCGGCACGCCGCGTGACACTCCGGTGCGCAGTTGCAGCGCCAGCGCGACGTCCTGGGCGGAAGGCCTGCCATGACCCGCGAGGTCCGCGACGGTCCAGGCCACCCGCAGGACGCGGTCCAGGCCGCGGGCGGTCAGGAAGCCCCGCTCCAGATCCAGTTCGGCCGCGTCCAGCGCGCCGGGGTCGGCCGGCCAGCGTGTGCGCAGCGCGTGCCCGGGGACCTCGCTGTTGGTCCGCCAGCCGGTGCCGGTCAGCCTGGCCGCCGCCCGTTCCCGGGCGGCCCGCACCCGGTCGGCGACGGTCTGGGTGGACTCCCCGCGCGTGCCGTACCCGGCCAGCTCGGAGCGGGTGACCGGTTCCGCCACGACCTTCAGGTCGATCCGGTCGAGCAGTGGGCCCGAGAGACGAGCCTGATAGCGCCGGATGACGGAGGCCGGGCACTCGCAGCCGTCACCCAGCAGGGTGTGCCGACCGCACGGGCAAGGGTTGGCCGCGAGCACCATCAAGAACTTCGCGGGCAGCCGCACCACCCCCGCACTGCGCGCGATCACCACATGCCCCGATTCGAGGGGCTGGCGCAGGGAGTCCAAGGTCTGGCTGCTGAACTCCGGCGCCTCGTCCAGAAAGAGCACCCCGCGATGAGCGAGCGACACCGCCCCCGGCCTCGGGATGCCCTTGCCGCCGCCCACGAGCGACTGCATCGTCGCGGAGTGGTGCGGTGCGCAGTACGGCGCGATGTCCACCAGCGGCTTGCCCGGTGGCAGCATGCCCGCCACCGAGTGGACCGCGGTGACCTCCAGGGACTCCTCCCGGGTCAGCCGGGGCAGGACGGCCGGCAGGCGCTCCGCGAGCATCGTCTTCCCTGCTCCCGGTGGCCCTTGCAGGAAGAGGTGGTGCGCCCCTGCCGCGGCCACCTCGACGGCGGTCCTGGCCGGTCCCTGTCCGACGACGTCGGACAGGTCCAGGGCATGGGTGTCGTCCAGGGCGCCGCTGAGGCCCGTGCCGATGCCGGTGCCGGGGACGCAGAGCCCCGCGAGCATCGGATCGGGCCGGCCCGTCTCGTCCGGCTCCTCCATGGGAACCGGCTCGTCGGTGAGCACCGCGATGAGCTGCCGCAGGCTGCGCACGCCGAGAACGGAGACGCCCGGCACGAGCGAGGCCTCGGCGGCCGTGCACTCCGGGACGACCACCTGCTCATACCCCGCGTCGGCCGCGGCGAGGACCGCGGGAAGCACCCCACGGACCGGCCGCACCCGGCCGTCGAGGCCCAGCTCCCCGATCATCACGATGTCGGCGAGGACCTTCGGGTCGATCCGCTCGGCCGCCCCGAGAACGGCGCAGGCCACCGCGAGATCGAAACCGCTGCCGCTCTTCGGCACCGATGCCGGGCTCAGCCCGACCGTGAGCTTCTTCTGGGGCCATTCAGCGCCCGAGTTGACCACGGCGGCCCTGACCCGGTCGCGGCTCTCGGTGAGGCTCTTGTCCGGGAGGCCCACCAGCGTGAACGCCGCGACGCCCGGCTCCAGATCGGCCTGCACCTCGACGACCACGCCCTCGACGCCGACCAGAGCGACGGAACACGTACGCGCGAAACCCATCAGGCCACCCCCCGCGCGTGCTCGACCACGGGGACACCGCGCTGCGGGATGAGGACGCCGATCAGATCGATGCGGACGCCGCCGGGCGGTGGACCGCCGCGCTCCTCGATCCAGCGCTCGGCCAGTCTCCGCAGCCGCTCCGCCTTGGTCCGGCTCACGGCCGCCATCGGATGCTCGAACAGCGCGGTGCCGGCCCGGCCCGCCCTGCGCGTCTTGACCTCGCAGACGACCAGGGCCTCCCCGTCCATGGCCACGATGTCGATCTCACCGGTTCTGCCCGCGCGCCAGTTGCGCTCCAGAACCGTCATCCCCGACTCGACCAGCCGCCGCGCGGCCAGATCCTCGCCGTACCTGCCGATCGCTCCCCGTGCGTTCATGTCGGCACCACCTCCGGCACCCACAGTCACGCGTCCGCCCGCACCTATTGGATCTTGGTGCACAACTCACCGGTTGTGGAAAACTCCGCCACCCTTGCGGGTGAACTCCCCCGCGCCCGGCCCCTGGCTCCCCGGCTCGCCGATCAGCTGCCCGGCAGTTCGAGATCGCTCTTGTTGAGCTCCTCGATGTTCACGTCCTTGAACGTGAGGACCCGCACCTGCTTGACGAACCGAGCGGGCCGATACATGTCCCACACCCAGGCGTCCGCCATGGACACCTCGAAAAAGACCTCACCCTGGACCGAATGCACCTGCATTTCGTAGTCATTGGTGAGGTAGAAGCGCCGTTCGGTCTCGATCACATATTTGAACAGACCGACGACATCGCGGTACTCCCGGTAGAGCTTCAGCTCCATCTCGGTCTCGTACTTCTCGAGGTCCTCGGCGCTCATGGCATGTTCCCCTTCAGCCGTGCGTCCCCCTATTGTGCGTCAGCCCCGCGAACCGCTACACGATTTCCGTGTCGAGGATCTCGGGCCCGTCCGGGGGCCCCTCGTCGAGCAGCCTGCGAAGCAGCTCGGCGAGCCTGGTCGGATACACCGTCTCATGAGCCTCGGTCAGTTCTCGGCACGTCCACCAACGTGCTCCGGCGACACTGCGCCTCTCCAGCTCGGTGAGGCCCTCGGCCACGGTCGCCGTCTGTGCCGTACGTGCCAGGTAGTACCACTCGTCCTGCTCCCAGCGCCGCCCGGCGAACGGGAAGGAGCAGACCCGCCGCCACAGGACGGGGCCGAGCTCGACCTCTGTGATACCGGTCTCTTCCCGCAGCTCGCGCAGGGCCGCCTGCTCCCGCGACTCGTCGCCCTCCACACCGCCGCCCGGCGTGAACCACCAGTCGTCCGTCCGGTCGCCGGGCTCGTATCCATGCAGCAGCAGGATGCGGTCGCTCGGATCGAGCAGGATCACCCGCGCCACCCTGCGCAGCGGCCGCCCCGACAGTGCGGGCCCGGGACCTCCGGCGATCACCGTCTCCTCGGCCGCGGACGCATCGGTCGACGCGCCCTCGCCCGACGCCCCGTCAGCCGACACCGACGCCCCGTCAGCCGACACCGGCGGCCTCTTGCGTGCGGTTCCTGCCGCGTCCGCGGCCCAGGCGCTTGGCCACCGGTCCGTACGCCGCGCCGCCCAGGACGAGCACCATGCCCACCACGATCGCGATCACCACCATGCGCAGCGGACCGGGCTGCGAGATGCCGCCCGGCATGTCCGAGAAGCCCTGGGGCCGCGCCAGCAAGCCGAACTTGTCCATCGGCCAGGCCACCGCGTCGACCCGTGCCTTCACGGCGCCGCGCGGCACCGAACCGTGGTCCCCGTCGCCCAGGTGCACGCTGGAGTCCAGGGAGCCGCTGCGCTCGTCGCCGAGCAGGAAGAGGCGGCCCTTGGGGACCGTCGTGGTAGGGATGCCCGTGGCCGCCGCGCCCTGGCCCTCGGGAAGATACGGTTCTGCGACTTCCTCGCCGTTGACGGTCAGCTTGCCTTCCTTGCAGCAGGCGACCTTGTCGCCGCCTATGCCGACGACGCGCTTGACCATAGGCAGGTCGCCCCAGGTCGACTGCTTGAAGACGACGACGTCGCCGCGGCGGACGTCGTCACCGTCGATCCGCTGCGCGAGCACCCGGTCGCCGGAGCCGATCGTCGGCGTCATCGATCCGGTGGGGACGGTGTACGGCTGGTACTGGACGGCGCCCCAGGCGAACCCTCCGAGGAAGAGCACACAGCCGAGGGCCACGGCGACACCCGACAGCACGCTGCCGAGCCGTCCGCGGCCCTCGTCCGTACGACGTGTCCTGCTCATCCCGGTGCTCCCCCGTCTCGGAGACGACCCCGCCGTCCGTAGCTACGGACGGCGGAAGATCGGCGATCTGGGACGGCACCCTACCTGGCGGTACCCCCGCCAGAAACCCTCGCGCCCTGCGCGGCCGCGACCGTCAGGCGCCGCCTGCGCCACAGCACGATCGGCACCGAGCCCGCGAGACCGAGGACGCCCGGCGCCGCGCTGGAGAGCGCGTTGATGCCCGGCTGGTCGAAGGTGTCCGGCTTGGGCAGCGTGGCCCAGCGGGTGGGCGGCCAGGCGATCACGATGGCGCGGCCCACGACGTTGTCCACGGGGACCGCGCCGCCGCCGGGCTGGTTCTGGTGGTAGCGGGAGTCCAGCGAGTTCTGCCGGTGGTCACCCATGACCCAGATTTTGCCCTTGGGCACGGTCACCTTGAACTGGCCGCCCTGGTCGTCGACGCTGCACGGGGTGTTCCCCGCGAAGACGTACGGCTCGTTCAGCGCCTTGCCGTTGACCTTCACCGGGCCGGTGCCCTTGCACTCCACGGTGTCGCCGCCGACCCCGATCACGCGCTTGATGAGGTCCTTCTCGTCGGCCGACGGCATCAGGCCGACCCAGCCGAGGACCCGCTGGATCGCGTTCGGGTCGGGCGTGGGCTCACCGTCCAGCCAGTGGCCCGGGTCCCTGAAGACCACGACCTCACCGCGCTCGGGCTCGGAGCCGAACCACGGAGTCAACTTGTCGACGAGAACGCGGTCGCCCTGCTGCAGCGTGTTCTGCATCGAGTCCGACGGGATCGAGAACGCCTGGACCAGGAAGGTCTTGATGATCAACGCCAGGACGAGGGCGATGCCGATGAGAAGAGGAAGCTCCTTCCAGAAGGAACGGGGCTTCTTCTGCTGCTTGGCATCCTGCTCGCGCGTCGCGCCATCGCCGTCCGCGACGTCATTCCCGGGGGTGGCACCGCCTTCGACGCCCTCGACGCCCGGCTCGTCGGATCGCTCCGGCCGCTCTTCGGGCCCCTCGTGTCCGGATCGTGCGCCGACCGCCAAATCCCCCACATCCACTCCTCAGTCCGTGCCGCCGCCTGCCCCAGATGCGATGCAGGCCCACCACTCCCATAACGAGCGGGAGTTCCGCAGGGGTCGGGAGCCGGATCAATCCATATCGATCGTCGGGGGCCACCCTATGCGACACACCTGTGGCGGTGTCCGATGCCGCACGCGCGTCGGGAACCGACGCATACGTGTCGGGCTCTTCCAGTTTGCGCCAGTGTCCGAAGGGCCAGGCGATGACCATCGCGCGCCCCACCACCTCGTCCTCGGAGATGGTGCCGTGGAACTTCTCGGTGCGGTGGAAGCGGGAGTCGGCCGAGTCGCTCCGGTGATCGCCCATCATGAAGAGGCGCCCTTCGGGGACCTTCACCTCGAACGCGAAGGCGGAGGGCTTGTCCCCGGGGTGGATGTAGGGCTCGTCCAGAGGGACGCCGTTGACCGTGACCTTGCCGTTCTTGTCGCAGCACTTCACGGTGTCGCCACCGACGCCGATCACGCGCTTGATCAGGTCCCGCTCACTGTCGGAGGGGAGCAGACCGATCTGCGTCAGACCCTCCTTGAGCTGCTTGACGACCACCGGGTCGTCCTTCTTCTTGCCCTGCTCCTCTTCGAGCCAGTTGCCGGGGTCCTTGAAGACGACGACATCACCGCGCTCCGGCTTCGACCCGAACCAGGGGGTGAGCTTGTCCACAAGGACCCGGTCACCGATCCGGATCGTCTGCTCCATGGACCCCGAGGGGATCACGAAGGCCTGTACGAGGAAGGTCTTCAGGACCAGCGCTATCAGCAGGGCCACGCCTATGAGGAGCGGCACTTCTTTGATCGCCGAGCGCCGCCTGCGCCGCTTGACCTTCTTCGCGAGCTTGCGCCGGTCGGCCCGGCCGGGCAGTACGGGGCCATCCGTCGGCCGGGACCCCGTGGGCAGCCGGGTGTCCGCCTGGTCGCCGGCGCCGCGCATCCGCCCCCGGTTACCCATGCGTGCCACCCGGGTCCGGCACGCGCGCGTACCCGTCGGGCCGCTCCAGGGACGTCCAGCGGCCGACCGGCCAGGCGATCCAGTCGGCCCTGCCGATGACTTCGTCCACGGGGATCATGCCGCCGCCGGGCTCCCCGAGGTGGTCACGGGAGTCCCGGGAGTCACTTCGGTGGTCCCCGAGGAGGAACAGGCTGTCCTGCGGGACGACGACGTCGAAGGGCACCCGGGAGGGGACGTCACCCGGGTACAGGTACGGCTCGTCGACGGGCTCGCCGTTCACCTTGACCCTCCCCCGCTTGTCGCAGCAGACCACCCGGTCTCCCCCTGTGCCCACGACCCGCTTGATGTAGTCGGCGTCTCCGAAGTAGCCGCTCCCGTCGAAGACGACCGCGTCACCCCGCTGCGGCTCGGAACCGAAACGGTACGCCAACTTGTTGACGAGCACCCGGTCCCCGGAGCGGAACGCGGGCTCCATGGAGCCGCTCGGGATCTCGAAGGGCTGCACCGCGAAGGTGCTGACGACCAGCAGGAGACCCGTGCACAGCAGGAAGGACAGGGTGAGCCTGCCGCCCGGCAGCCAGTCGGTCAGTGACGCAAGAACGGAGCGCGACCGCCCCTCCGTCCCCTCGGATGCTTCGGCGACGTGCGGGACGTCTCCGGAATCGGAGGGTGAGGAGGAGCGGTCGCGCTCCGTGTGCTGTGCTTCGGTGTCCATCGGGGCCAGATGCTATCCGGCCCTGCTGTGGACCCGCGCGCGAGCTCAGTTGTCGCGCTTCTCCTTGATCTTCGCGGCCTTGCCGCGCAGGTCACGGAGGTAGTACAGCTTCGCGCGGCGCACGTCACCGCGGGTGACGAGCTCGATCTTCTCGACGATCGGGGTGTGCACCGGGAAGGTGCGCTCGACGCCGACGGAGAAGGAGACCTTGCGGACCGTGAAGGTCTCGCGCACGCCGGCACCCTGGCGACGGATGACTACGCCCTTGAACTGCTGCACACGGGAGCGGTTGCCCTCGATGACGCGGACGTGGACGTTGACGGTGTCACCCGGGCGGAACGCGGGGACGTCGGTGCGCAGCGAAGCGCTGTCGACGGAGTCGAGCAGGTTAGCCATGATCGTCTGCTTTCTTCACTGATGCCACAGGTCATCAGCGGAACGTGGTGATGAGGATTCGGTAGCTGATCGCGTCGGGCGGGCGTCTTGACCGTCTCCCGCTGACGCGGAGAGAGAGCTTCGGTCGATCCCCCTGTGGCAGGGGCGCACGCTGGACGTACAGCAGAGGGCTATTCTTCCACGGCCTGGGGGTCTCGCCCAAATCGGCCGTCGGGCCCCGGCCGCCACCCCAGGATCGAGAGCATCTCGCGGTCCTTCTTGTCGAAGGCCTTGGGGTCGCAACGCTCAATGAGATCAGGCCTGTTCCGGGTGGTGCGCCGCAGCGCCTCGTCCCGCCGCCAGCGCGCGATCTTGCCGTGATGACCGCTGACCAGCACGTCGGGAATGCCGTGCCCGCGCCACTGGGGAGGCTTGGTGTAGACGGGGCCTTCCAGGAGGTTGGCCATGGCTCCGGGGGCGAAGGAGTCGTCCTGGTGGGACTCCGCGTTGCCCAGGACGCCCGGCAGGAGCCGCGCCACGGCCTCCGTGACGACCAGGACGGCGGCTTCCCCGCCCGCGAGGACGTAGTCGCCGATGGAGACCTCGTAGACGGGCATGCGGGTCGCGTACTCGTCCGTGACGCGGCGGTCGATGCCCTCGTAGCGCGCGGGCGTGAAGACCAGCCAGGGGCGCTCGGAGAGCTCCACGGCGAGTTCCTGGGTGAACGGGCGTCCGCTGGGCGTGGGGACGACCAGGACGGGGCCGTGGGCCCCCGCCTCGTACCCCTCGGCGAGCACGTCGTCGAGGGCCGCGCCCCAGGGCTCGGTCTTCATGACCATGCCGGGGCCGCCGCCGTAGGGAGTGTCGTCGACCGTGTTGTGCCGGTCGTACGTCCACTCCCTGAGGTCGTGCACCTGGACGTCGAGCTGCCCACGCGCGCGTGCCTTGCCCACGAGGGAGACGTTCAGGGGTTCCAGGTACTCCGGGAAGATCGTGACGACGTCGAGCCGCATTACGCCTTGTCCTCCGAGACCGCGCCGGAGTCGCTCTCCGGGGCCGCCTCGGCGTCCCGGGCGGAAGCGATCTCCGCGCGGTCGTCGATGAGGCCCGGGGGCGGGTCGATGACCGCGCGCTGCTCCTCGAGGTCGATCTCGGTGACGATCTCCTCCACGAAGGGGATCATGACCTCGCTGCCGTCGGGCCGCTCCACGATGAACAGGTCCTGCGAGGGCAGGTGCGAGATCTCCGTGATGCGGCCGACCTCGGTGCCGTCCGTCAGGACGACGTCGAGGTCCATGAGCTGGTGGTCGTAGAACTCGTCCTCTTCCTCGGGGAGCTCTTCGGGGTCCACCTCGGCGATCAGGATCGTGTTGCGCAGGGCTTCGGCTCCCGTGCGGTCGCGTACGCCCTCGAAACGCAGCAGCAGACGGCCGCTGTGCACCCGGCCGGACTCGATGGTCAGCGGCCCTGTGGCGGCGGGGTCGGTGGCCAGGACGGCGCCGGGGCCGAGCCGCAGCTCCGGCTCGTCGGTGCGGACCTCGACGGTTACCTCACCCTTGATGCCGTGGGCACGGCCGATGCGGGCGACTACCAACTGCACTGCGTTTCTCCTCATCCAACGACTACGGGCCGGGGAAGGCCCTGAAGCCCTCCCCGGCCCGAGCCGGTGCTGCTGTGGTTCTACGAACCCGGTTCAGCGAACCTGGTCCACGTCGACGAGGTCGACGCGGACACCGCGGCCACCGATGGCGCCCACGACCGTGCGCAGAGCGCGTGCGGTGCGGCCGTTGCGGCCGATCACCTTGCCGAGGTCGTCAGGGTGGACCCGGACCTCGAGGACGCGCCCGCGGCGCAGGTTGCGCGAGGCCACCTGCACGTCGTCGGGGTTGTCGACGATGCCCTTCACGAGGTGCTCGAGAGCCTCCTCGAGCATGCTCAGGCCTCGGTCGACTCGGTGGACGCGGCGTCGGCCTCGTCCGCCTTCTTGTCAGACTTCTTGGCCTTCTGGGTGATGGCCTCACCCTTGACGTCGTCACCCTCGAGGCCCTTGGTGAAGGCCTCGAACGCAGCGCGCTTGTCCTTGGGCTCGGCAACCTTCAGCGGCGCCGGGGCGGGCAGGCCCTTGTGCGCCTGCCAGTCGCCGGTGAGCTTCAGGATCGCCATGACCGGCTCGGTCGGCTGGGCGCCGACGGACAGCCAGTACTGGGCACGCTCCGAGTTGACCTCGATGCGCGAGGGGTTCTGCACCGGGTGGTACAGACCGATCTCCTCGATGGCCCGGCCGTCACGGCGGGTACGGGAGTCGGCGACGACGATGCGGTAGTGAGGCGAACGGATCTTGCCCAGACGCTTCAGCTTGATCTTGACTGCCACGGGAGTGGTGTCTCCTGGTCTTGACGTGGGTGGGCACAACAGTGATGCCGCGTGGGGTTGCGGTACTCGAGTGCCCGATGGACGCGTCAGCCGGAGGAGAGAGGGGTCCTGTGCGACTGTCGAGTACAGCTAGCCATTGTGCCATACGTCGCCGGGGCGCCCGAATCCGGGCCGGACGCCCCGCTCCAGCTCAGCCCACGCCCACACCGACCACTTCCGGGATACGGAACGGCTTTCCACAGCCGCCGCACATGATCGGCGCCTGGGCGAGCACGGAAGGGACGACGCGGACGTTGCGCCCGCAGTCGCAGACCGCCTTCACGCGCACGCCGCCTCCGGAGGAGCCGTGCCGGGCGGCCGGCCCCCGGAAGCTGCGCGCGGTGTCTGCCGTCGTCGCTGCGGTGTGCGCCTTCAGTGCGCGCTGCAGGCGGTCGATCGTCGGGCGGTAGCGCTTCTTCGCCTCCGGGTTGAGCGTGACCAGGGAGAAGCCGCTGCTGGGGTGCGGCTCCTCGGGATGATCCAGGCCCAGCTCCTCGGCGATCGCGAGGAATCTGCGGTTGTGGTAACGGCCGGCACGTGAAGTGTCGCGTACACCGCGCGAGGCGGCGATGCCATGGACTGCCTCGTGAAGCAGTCGCTCGAAGGAGAGCTCGGCGCCGCAGGCGGACGACGACTCTCCGATAAGGGATTCGGGCGCGGCAAGGTCGGGCAGCTCGGGGTGGTGCCGCTGAATGTCGGCCCACGCCTGTGCCAGCTCTGCGGCGAGAACAGGTGGTGTCGTGCTCACGTCGTGACAACGAGCCGAGTGCCCTGGGGGTTCCATTCCGGGGCATCCCAAATAATTTGCACGTACCCGTCAGTTGCCGTTGATGCGTCCGGACGAGGGCGGGTGCGCTGATCTGCGGAGAAGCCTCACAGCTCACACCAAGCCGGTACGTAGTGGCGCGTACGCCCCAGCGCGTAGGCCATGTCCGCACGCCGGGGCTCGTGTCGCACGGACGGGAGCGCGGGCCGAAGCGACGTTACCGGGGGTCTCATCGGCGCCCGGCACCGCCCCGCCCGCGATCCCCGAGGGGGCGCACAACGGTGGCACGCAAGCATTGCCACACAACCCCTGGACTCCACGACGGATGCGGAGTTCTCTGGCATACGGGGGGGAGTGCGAGCGCACTGCACGGGGGCGGACGAACCGTTGATTTCCGGCACGGCACTTAACTCTCGTTGGATTGGGGCGCTTTCGATGACACCAACACTCGTGCAGTCGCACCTCCCCCACGCGGGCGCTTCGCCCCGTGTGGACCTGTGCGCACGCGCGCGTGACTGGGCGGAGATCCAGGAACGGATGCTGGTCCCGCTCTATGAAGCGGTGTACGAACGGCTCGAAGTGGGTGGAGGCACCCGGCTCCTCGGCCTCGGCTGCGGTTCCGGACTCGCTCTGCTGATGGCGGTCTCGCGCGGCGCCGCGGTCACCGGCGTCGACCCGGCGCAACCCGAACGCCTGGCTCTCGCGCGAGGACGCCTCCTGACGGACGGCGCACAGGACGCACGCGCGCGTGCGACGACCCGCCTCGTGGCAGGCGGCCCCGCGGACGCGGCGGACCCGGACCTGCCCGCGTACAACCTCGTCACCGCCATGCAACCCATCGGCTGCACGGCGGGCGACTCCGAAGGGCTGTCCGACCTCCTGGAGGCGGCGGCCCCGCTCGCCCGGCGCGGTGCCCCGGTGGTACTCGCCGGCTGGGGCCCTCCGGAGCGGTGTGCGACGTCCTCCGTCCTGAGGGTGGCGACGAAGCTCGCCGAGCCCCTCCGGTCCACGAGCAGTTGGCGCCCCGCGCTCCGGGACGACCTGGAGAAGGTCGCCCATCGGGCCGGGCTCAAGCCGGACGGTTCGGGCCGGGTGGCGTGCCCCTTCGGGTACGCGGACATGGAGAGCGCGGTCCGCGGGCTGCTCTCGACGGGGCTGTTCGACGCGGCGGTGGGCGCGACGGACCAGGTGCAGGTCGACAAGGAGCTGACGGAGGCGTTGCATCCGCATCGGCGCGGGGACGGGACGGTGTGGATGCCGAACGTCTTCCGCTATCTGATCGCACGCACTCCGTAGCGGGTCACATGCTTCTCCGTAGAGGTCACATGTCTTCTCCGTAGAGGTCACATGCCCTCTCCGTAGAGGGCGGGTCCCGAGCCAGAACGAGAGGCCCTAGGCGTCCTTCGTCATCCGCGTGATGCCCGCCACCCGGTACGCCTGCGCCTCCTCCAGCGTCTCGTTCTCCAGCAACGCCGCCGCCAGTGCGTCCAGTTGGTCCCGGTGCTCGCGCAGCTGACGGCAGGCGCTCTCGTAGCACTCGTCGACGATCCGCCGCATCTCCACGTCGATCGTGTCGAGGGTCCCGGGGGCCGCCGCGAGCCCGTACGCCTGCTGGGCGTCGTTCGGCAGCGCCGAGAGGCGGCCCACCAGTTCGCTCATGCCCCAGCGGCCGACCATGCCGCGCGCGATGTTGGTGACTTGTTCCAGGTCGTTCTCGGCGCCGGTCGTGATGACTCCGTAGACGACGTGTTCGGCGGCCATGCCGCCCAGGGCGCCGGTGATGCGGCCCCGGAGGTACTCCTCGGTGTAGGCGTACTTGTCGGAGTCCGGGGTCGAGAGCGTCACGCCCAGCGCACGCCCGCGCGGCACGATGGTGATCTTGCGGACCGGGTCGGCGCCGGGCTGCAACATGCCGAGCAGGGCATGGCCGCTCTCGTGGTACGCGGTGCGCCTGCGCTCCTCCTCCGGCATCACGAGCGGCCGCTCGGCGCCGAGCTGCACCTTCTCCATGGCCTCGGAGAGGTCGGACTGCGTGACCGCCTTCTGCTTGCGCTTCACGGCGACGAGGGCGGCTTCGTTGGCGAGGTTGGCGAGTTCGGCGCCGGTCATGCCCGGTGTCGTACGGGCGACCTGGGCGAGGTCGACGTCGTCGGCGAGCGGGATGGACCGCGTGTGGATCTTGAGGATGGCCTCGCGCCCGCCGCGGTCGGGCGGCGAGACGTTGACGACGCGGTCGAAGCGTCCGGGCCTGGTGAGGGCGGGGTCGAGGACGTCGGCGCGGTTGGTGGCGGCGAGCACGATGACGCCTTCCGCGCCGGAGAAACCATCCATCTCGGTGAGGATCTGGTTCAGCGTCTGCTCACGCTCGTCGTGCCCGCCCATCCCGCTGCCGCCGCCCCGGGCCCGCCCGATGGTGTCGATCTCGTCGATGAAGATGATCGACGGGGCGACCTTGCGGGCCTCGGCGAAGAGCTCTCGTACGCGCGAGGCACCCACGCCCACGATCATCTCGATGAACCCCGAGGCCGAGGCGGAGAAGAAGGGCACGCCCGCCTCGCCCGCGACGGCGCGCGCGAGCAGCGTCTTGCCGGTGCCCGGCGGCCCCGCGAGCAGCACGCCGCGCGGCATTCTGGCGCCCATCCTGCGATAGACGTCGGGGTTCTTGAGGAAGTCGACGACGTCGTTGAGCTCGCCCTCGACCTCGTCGATCCCCGCCACGTCCTCGAAGGTGGTCCGCTTCGCCCCGGGCTCGAGCTCGACCGGCTTGGGCGGCGTCTTGCGCCCGAGCATGCCGCCCCCGCCGCCCATCCCCGCGCTCATGCGCCGGGCGATGAAGATCCACAGCACCACGAGGAGCAGCATCGGGGCGAGCGAGATGAGGAGGTTGGAGAGGAAGCTGCGCTCCTGCACCACGGGCTCGGCGGTGACCGTGACGCCGTGCTTGGTCAGGTCGTCCCAGAGCTTGTCGTCGGCGAAGGCGGGGCGCTGCGTCGTGAACTTGGTGTACTTCCCCTTGTCGCCGTCCGGCTTGGACTGCTCCTTCTTGAGCTGCCCCTGGATCGCGTCGCCCTTGGAGTAGATCTTCGTGACGTTGCCGTCGTCGACCTGCTTGCTGAACTCCGTGTACGAGATCGTGGGCTCGTCGCCGTCGTTGAAGAAGGACAGGACGAGGTTGGCGATGAGATACACGATCAGAGCCGTGAGGATCAGGCCTCCCCAGCCGCCCGGCATCTTCTTCTTGGGGGGCGGTGTGGGTGCGGGCGGCGGGGCGCCCTCGGAACGCCACGGCTGATCGGGCGCCTGGCGCGGCGGCACAGGGTTGCTCATATTCGGACGTTATGCCAGAAAAAGGACCTGGGCACCTGCTCCGTAGACCCGGGCACCCGCTCCGCACTCACCTGGGAAACGCCAAGGGCGCCCCTCCATGGAGGGGCGCCCCAGCGGCGTACGAGAGCGTACGAGAACGTCAGCCCATGAACTTCTTGAACTCGTCCGGGAGCTCGAAGTCCTGGCCCGCCTGGCCGCCCGGAAGGCCGAAGGCGCCCCCGGCCTGGCCCGCCTGCTCGCGGCGCGCGGCGGCCTCCTGCTCCTCCTGCTTGCGCTTCATCGGGTTGCCCGACTTGCGCTTGCCCTTGGCCTGCTTCTGCTTCTTCTTCTGCTTGCCGGGGCCGCCACCCATGCCGGGCATCCCGGGCATACCCGGCATGCCGCCGCCCTGGGCCATGCGGGACATCATCTTCCGCGCCTCGAAGAACCGCTCGACGAGGTTCTTCACGGCGCTGACGTCGACACCGGAACCCTTGGCGATACGGGCCCGTCGCGAGCCGTTGAGGATCGTCGGCTCCTGACGCTCGGCGGGCGTCATGGACTTGATGATGGCGGCGGTACGGTCCACGTCCCGCTCGTCCAGATTGTTGATCTGGTCCTTGATCTGCCCCATCCCGGGCATCATCCCGAGCAGCTTGCTGATGCTGCCCATCTTCCTGACCTGCTCCATCTGGGCCAGGAAGTCGTCCAGGGTGAAGTCCTGGCCCTTCTTGGAAGCCAGCTTCGAGGCCATCTTCTCGGCCTCTTGCTGCGAGAAGGTCTGCTCGGCCTTCTCGATCAGCGTGAGCATGTCGCCCATGCCGAGGATGCGGGACGCCATGCGGTCCGGGTGGAACGCGTCGAACTCGTCCAGCTTCTCGCCGTTCGAGGCGAACATGATCTGGCGGCCGGTGACCTGGGCGATCGACAGGGCGGCGCCACCACGGGCGTCACCGTCGAGCTTCGACAGGACGACGCCATCGAAGCCGACGCCGTCCCGGAAGGACTCCGCCGTGTTGACGGCGTCCTGACCGATCATGGCGTCGACGACGAAGAGGACCTCGTCCGGGCTGACTGCGTCGCGGATGTCCGCGGCCTGCCGCATCAGCTCCTGGTCGATGCCGAGACGGCCCGCGGTGTCGACGATGACGACGTCGAACTGCTTCGTCTTGGCGAACTCGATCGAGTCCTTGGCGACCTGCACCGGGTCACCGACGCCGTTGCCCGGCTGAGGGGCGTAGACGCCGACGCCGGCGCGCTCCGCGACCACGCTCAGCTGGTTGACGGCGTTGGGGCGCTGGAGGTCACAGGCGACGAGCAGCGGCGAGTGGCCCTGCCCCTTCAGCCAGAGACCGAGCTTGCCCGCGAGGGTCGTCTTACCGGCACCCTGCAGACCCGCCAGCATGATGACGGTCGGGCCCGTCTTGGCGAACCGCAGACGCCTCGTCTCGCCACCGAGGATGCCGACGAGCTCCTCGTTGACGATCTTGACGACCTGCTGGGCGGGGTTGAGGGCCTGGGAGACCTCGGCACCGGCCGCACGCTCCTTGACCTGCTTGATGAAGGCACGGACGACGGGCAGGGCCACGTCCGCTTCGAGCAGGGCGATGCGGATCTCGCGCGCCGTGGCGTCGATGTCCGCCTCGGACAGGCGGCCCTTGCCCCGGAGGTTCTTGAATGTCGCTGCGAGGCGGTCGGAGAGAGTATCGAACACGGCGGTCGCGAATCCTCGGGTCGGGGGAAGGGGGACAGGTCGCCTTCCAGAGTATCGGTCGACCGCGGGTGCCCGGGGCTCCGGGCGGGGCTTCCTTCGCGAGAAGGGTGAAAGCGGACCGTAGCCGCCCCCGCGCCTACCCCCGCAACACCCCCTCCACCACCCGGGCGACCTCCGCGGCCCGCTCCCCCTCCAGAGGAACCCCGTCCACTCCCGTCACATAGAACGCGTCCACCGCGTTCGCCCCCAGCGTCGACACATGCGCACTGCGCACCACCACCCCCACCGCCTCAAGGGCTCGCCCGATCCGGCGCAGCAGTCCCGGGGCGTCCTGGGCCCGCACCTCGATCACCGTCGCGAGCCGCGAACCCGCGGGAGCCACCGTGACCCGGGCCGCCGGTGCGACGGTCCCGCGGCGGCGCGGGTACGCCGCCTCCCGTTCCGCGAGCCGTGCCTCGATGTCCAGGGAGCCGTCAAGCGCCCGGACCAGATCGGCCCGCAACCGCGCCGCCTGCGGCATTGAGCCGTACTCCGCCGCGACCCGCCAGCTGAGCAGCAGCACCGATGACGACTCGACGCCCGACGGCAGCGTCACCTCCCGCAGCTCCGCGGTCCGCACCGCGAGCCGGTGCAGCGCGAGGACCCCGGCCACCGCGGACAGCGCCCCCGGCTGATCCGGCACGGCGACGACCAGCTCGACCCCGAGCGGCTCGGCCGCCTCGGCCGCCTCGGCCGCCTCATTGGGTTGGGCGGCCCCCGCCTCGCCCTCCGCCCGCGCCCGGAGCGCGAGGACCGGCCCGCCCGTACGGAACGCCTCCATCGCGAGCCGTTCCTGCTCGGCCGTCGGCGCCGCGTCCTCGGCCCGTTCCGGTTCGTCCCCGGACAGCAGCGCGGCGACCCGCCTCACCAGGTCGGCGACCAGCGCCCCTCGCCACGCCGACCAGGCCGCGGGCCCGGTGGCCAGCGCGTCCGCCTCGGTCAGCGCGTGCAGCAGCTCCAGCGTCCGTACGGAGCCCACCGCCTCGGCGACCCCCCGTACCGTCGCCGGATCGTCGAGGTCACGCCGGGTGGCGGTGTCCACGAGGAGCAGGTGGTGGCGGACCAGGCAGGCGACGACCGCCACGTCACCCCCGTCGAAGCCGATCCGCGCGGCGACGTCCCTGGCGATGATCTCCCCGGCCGCGGAGTGGTCCCCCGGCCACCCCTTGCCGATGTCGTGCAGCAGCGCGGCTACGAGGAGCAGGTCGGGCCGCCCCACCCGCCGGGTGAGTTCGGCGGCCCGCACCGCCGTCTCCACCAGGTGCCGGTCGACCGTCCAGGTGTGCACGGCGTTGCGCTGCGGCCTGCACCGCACCCGTTCCCAGTCCGGCAGCATCCGCGTGATGAGCCCCTCGGCCTCCAGCGCCTCCCACACCTCGACCGTCGGCCGCCCCGCGCCGAGCAGCGTCACGAGCTGCTCGCGCGCCTCGGCCGGCCACGGCGTGGGCAGGGGGCGCGCCGTCGCGGCCAGCCGGCGCACGGCGTGCAGGGACAGCGGGAGGCCCGCCTGTGCCGCGGCCGCGGCGGCCCGCAGCGGCAGAACGGGGTCCCGTTCGGGCCGGGCGGCGCGGGCGAGCACCGCCTCGCCGTCCTGTTCGACGACCCCTTCGGCCAGCGGCGACCGCTCCGCGACGGCCCCCCGGCCGCCGCCGAGCAGCGTGCGCAGCCTGGGCCGCCCGGCCCGCGCCCGCAGCACGCGCCCGACCTCGCGCCAGGTGACGTCGCCTGCGTACGAGACGACGCGGGCCGCCTCGTACACCTGCCGCAGCAGGGTGTCGGCGTCCAGGAGGCCCAGTTCGGCGGCGACCTGGTCCTGCTCCTGGAGTGCGAGCCGGTCGGTGGCGCGGCCGGTCGACAGATGCAGCGCGTCGCGTACGTCGAGGAGGTGCCTGCGGGCGTCGGCGAGCCCCTCGCGGGGCGCGTCCGCGAGCCACGACGCGGCGACGGCCCGCAGTGCGGTCGCGTCGCGCAGGCCGCCCCTCGCCTCCTTCAGGTCGGGTTCGAGCAGATAGCTCAACTCGCCCTGCCGTTCGGCTCGTTCATCGCACAGCTCGCGCAGTTCGGGCAGCCGCTTCACCGCCTGGTTGCGCCAGTCGGCGAGCACGCTCGTGCGCAGCGCGGCGGTCAGCCCCGGGTCTCCCGCGACATGGCGGGCGTCGAGGAGTCCCAGGTGCACCTTGAGGTCCTCGTGGGCCGTTCTGCGGGCCTCCGCGGGGGTCCGCACGGAGTGGTCGAGGGCGAGTCCGAGGTCCCAGACGGGGTACCAGAGGCGATCGGCGAGCGCGGCCACCTCCCGCCCTTCGGCGTTCCCGTCGTGCAGGAGCAGCAGGTCCAGGTCGCTGCGGGGCGACAGCTCACCGCGCCCGTAGCCGCCCACGGCGACGAGCGCGGCGCCGCGGGGCACGCTGTCGGCCGGGGAGGAACCGGCCCGGAAGAGCCCGGCAAGCCAGTCGTCCGTCAGGTCGGCGAGGGCGGAACGGCGCGGCGGCCCGGACCGCGACTCCTCGTGGAGGAGCCGCAGCCGGGCCGCCGCGTAGCCGCTGGGTCCGGAGTCTTCGGTTGTCGCTTCGGTCTCTACGTCCACACTCGTCACCCAGCAGCTCCTGTTCAGTCCCGCTCAGTTCCCTGCATCACGCCTCACGCCCCGCACCTCACACCCCGCGCCCCACGCCTCGCACCGACACCCCATGCCTCACAGCGCGTCGGGCCCCCGCTCCCCGGTGCGCACCCGGACGGCCGTGTCGACCGGGACGCTCCAGACCTTGCCGTCCCCGATCTTGCCCGTACGGGCGGCCTTCACCACGACATCGAGGAGTTGTTCGGCGTCGTCGTCCTCGGCGAGGACCTCGATGCGAATCTTCGGCACGAGGTCCACCGTGTACTCGGCACCCCGGTAGACCTCGGTGTGTCCGCGCTGCCGTCCGTAGCCACTGGCCTCGGTGACGGTCAGGCCCTGGACGCCGAAGGCCTGCAGCGCTTCCTTGATCTCGTCGAGCCGGTGCGGCTTGACGACCGCGGTGATGAGCTTCATGCGTCCACCTTCTTGTTCTTTTTCTGGTCCTTGTTCTTCTTCTGGACAAGGGCCTCGGCGCCGCCCGCGAGCGAGGTGGGAAGCCCGGTGCGCGCGGCCGTGCCGCCGCCCGCCCCGCTGAAGTCGTACGCGGTCTCGGCGTGTTCCACCTGGTCGATGCCCGCGACCTCGTCGTCCTCGTCGACCCGCATCCCGATCGATTTGTCGACGAGCAGGGCGAGGGCCGCGGAGGCGATCAGGGAGTACGCGAGGACGGCGCCGACACCCGCGAGCTGCTTCCACAGCTGGTCGAGGCCCCCGCCGTAGAAGAGGCCCTGGGCCTTGGACTGGCCGCCGCCGGTGGCGAAGAAGCCGACGAGGACCGATCCCGCGATGCCGCCGACCAGGTGGACGCCGACGACGTCGAGGGAGTCGTCGTAGCCGAACCTGAACTTGAGCCCGACGGCCATGGCGCACAGCAGCCCGGCGATGGCGCCGATGGCGAGGGCGCCGAGCGGCGAGCAGGAGCCGCCGGACGGGGTGATGGCGACGAGTCCCGCGACGGCGCCGGAGGCCGCGCCGAGCGTGGTGAAGGCGCCGTGGCGGAGCTTCTCGTAGCTGAGCCACGCGAGCATGGCGGCGGCGGTGGCGACCTGGGTGTTGACGAACATGAGCGCGCCGACGCCGTCGTCGTTGCCGAGCCACGATCCGGCGTTGAAGCCGAACCAGCCGAACCACAGGAGGGCCGCGCCGAGCATCACCAGGGGCAGCGAGTGCGGGCGCATCGGGTCCTTCTTGAAGCCGACGCGTTTGCCGATGACGAGGATCACGCCGAGCGCCGCGGCGCCTGCGTTGATGTGCACGGCGGTGCCGCCCGCGAAGTCGATGACGCCGAGTTCGAAGGCCCAGCCGCCGGTGCCCCACACCCAGTGCGCGACGGGGAAGTACACGACGGTGGCCCAGAGCGTGATGAACAGTGCCCAGCCGGTGAACTTCACGCGGTCCGCGAGGGCGCCGCTGATCAGTGCCGGGGTGATGACCGCGAACATCAGCTGGAAGACGGCGAAGACGTAGACCGGGATGGTGTAGCCGTCCCAGAGTTGGTTGATGCCGATACCACTGAGGCCTACGTAGTCACTGTCCCAGCCGACGAGGCTGCCGTGGTCGGTGCCGAACGCGACGGAGAAGCCGTACAGCACCCAGAGGATGGTGACGATCCCCAGGCTGATGAAGCTCATCATCAGCATGTTCAGGGTGCTCTTGACGCGGACCATGCCTCCGTAGAAGAAGGCGAGCCCCGGCGTCATGAGCATCACCAGGGCGGAACAGATGAGCATGAACCCGGTATTGGCGGCAGACAGCTCGGGAGCGTCTGCGGCGATCGTGATGCCTGGGGGCATCGGCGTCTCCTCGTCGTCGTGTGCGGCGTGCGGCAGACATTGGCGCAGCGCGGTTTCGGCGGGCGCCCCTCGGTGTTTCGCCGCAGTGACGAAGAGGTCGTGCGTGTTACGCGGTCATGAACTGCCGGGTCGTGGGGGTGCGGTTCCCGTGCGGTTCCCTCCCCTGCGCGGGGCATGAGAACCGGCCGCGGCGGCCATCCGGCTGACCTGGCATGGGGGAGCCGAGTCGGGCTGTTCGGGGATGGTCCTGCCGCGGCCGGGGCCGGTCGTGCCGGGCTTCAGACCGCCTCCGCGGTCTCCGGCATCTCGATGGCGAGCCGTTCGGTGATCTGAAGGACTTCGGCGACATCACCGAAGTCCCGTACGGCGGTGTCGACGGTCTTGCGCAGGCGGGTGTTGACCCGCTCCGAGCGGACCTTCTTGGCGATGTCGAGGGCTTGTCCGGCGAGGGCCGTGCCCTGCTCGGGCTCGCGCTGGAGCAGGTGGACGGTGGCCTTGCCGATGAGGTTCAGGGCATACGAACGCTGGTGCTCGGCGTCCTTCTCGAAGAGTTCCACCGCGCGCTCCATGACGGGCTCGGCGAGCGAGGCGTACGTGGGGCTTCGGCCTGCCACATAGGCCAGGTCGCGGTACGAGTGGGCGTTCTCGCCGTTGAGCTCGGCCTCGGAGAAGAAGCGGATCCAGTCCGGCTCGGGGCCGCCGAAGTCCTCGGCGTCGGCGAAGGTGTCCTCGGCCATCCGCACGGCGCGCTTGCACTTGCCGGGCTGGCCCATGCTCGCGTACGCCCGGGCCTCCATCGCATACAGCATGGCCTGGGTGCGCGGGCTGGCGCAGTCCCGGCTGCCGTACTGCGCGAGGTGGACGAGTTCGAGTGCGTCGTCGGGCCGGCCGAGGTGGATCATCTGGCGGCTCATGCTGGAGAGGATGTACGACCCGAGGGGCTTCTCGCCCGCTTCCTTCGCGGCGTGCAGGGCGAGGACGAAGTACTTCTGGGCGGTGGGCTGCAGTCCCACGTCATAGCTCATCCAGCCCGCCAGTTCGGCCAGTTCGCCCGCGACCTTGAAGAGGCGCTTGGAGGTGGCTTCGGGCTGGGGCTCCTGGAGCAGGTCCGTCACTTCGTGCAGCTGCCCGACGACGGCCTTGCGCCGGAGCCCGCCCCCGCACTGGGCGTCCCACTGCCGGAACATCACCGTCGTGGACTCGAGGAGGTCCAGCTCCGGCTTGGAGAGGCGGGACGGGCGGCGCGGGACGGCGGCCTCGGGGTCCCGGGGCGCCGAGGCGGACGGCGAGGGCACCAGCCAGCGCTGCATGGGCTCGATGAGGGCGGGGCCCGCGGAGAGCGCGAGCGAGGTGCCGAGGAAACCCCGGCGGGCGAGCATCAGGTCGCTGCGCGAGAACTCGCTCATGAGCGCGACCGTCTGCGGCCCGGTCCAGGGCAGGTCGACCCCGGAGGAGGCGGGGGTGCGGTGCGCGGCGCGCAGGCCCAGGTCCTCGACGGCGACGACGCAGCCGAACCGCTCGGAGAACAGTTCGGAAAGGATGCGGGGAATCGGCTCGCGGGGATTCTCGCCGTCCAGCCAGCGGCGCACTCGCGAGGTGTCCGTCGAAATGTGATGGGCGCCCAACTGGCGTGCTCTGCGGTTCACTTGCCGGGCCAGCTCGCCCTTCGACCAGCCGCTGCGCACGAACCAGGACGTGAGCATCTCGTTGGGGCGCTTCTCAGCGTTCACTCCGCCTCCGCCGTTGCCGCCCACTGGAACGCCCCCATCCCTCAAGCCACTTGGTCGTTGTGCACGCCAAGCCCTAACAGAATGCCGCGTCTTACGGCTGTCCGTCCGGAGAATGTCACCCATCGAACAGGAAACCGACTTGCCTCCGGCATACCCACGGGTGCTCGAACTCCCAGGGCCATGCACTGAAAGTAATCCTACGATCACCCCTCCGGCGAGGGCGATTGCGGAAACGCCACCATTCGCCACCCCTTCGAATGAACTCCCGGGCCGCCACAAGCGATTCACTTGACATAGGACGAACGAAAGTGGGTGGAGCGGAGTGCACCGGGGCGCACGACGCCGGGCGCACCACCCGTGAATCCACCGGGCGCCGTCGCAGAACAGAGGGTCACGATCCGATTCCGCCACGTAACCGCGGCACGCTCGACCCGTTGGAGGGGGCATGGGTTTCACGATCGGCGGCACCCGGGGAACCGACAGGCCCCGGACCGGATCACGGCGGCGCGGCCGCACATCGGAGTGCACCGCGGTCGCGGAGTACACCGGCCTGTGGGGCTGGGCCGCGGTGCCCGGCGCGCGGGCCCTGGACGGCGCCTGCTCGTGCGGAGCCGCCGACTGCGCCGCCCCCGGCGCCCATCCGCTGGGCTTCGCCCCCGAGGTCCCGGCCGGGGCCACGCTCGACGAAGCGGCCGACGCCTGGGCCGAGTTCCCCGGCGCCGCCGTGCTGCTGCCGGTCGGGCGCGCGTTCGACGTGCTCGAGGTGGCTGAGGCGGCCGGGCGGCGCGCACTGTTCCGGCTCGAGCGGATGGGCCTCCCCCTGGGCCCGGTGGCAGTCACGCCCGACGGCCGGGCACAGTTCTTCGTCGCCCCCGGCGCCGCGACCGAACTCCCCCAGCTGCTCTACCGCACGGGCTGGGACGACGCCGCCCTTGACCTGCACGGCCTGGGCCACGGCACCCACATCACCGCGCCCCCGTCGGACCGCGGCGGCCTCGGCCCGGTCCGCTGGCTCCGCTCCCCCGCGCTCGACACGGCGACGCACCCGCCCCAGGCGCGGCTCCTGCTCGGCACGCTGGCGTACGTCGCGCACCGGTCCCCGGCATAGGCCCGGCGCGCCCTCAACAACCACATACGGAAGGGCCCCTCGCACCTGCACCGTGCGAGAGGCCCTTCTTTGCGTACGTCACGTGCGTCACGTACGGAGGACGGACAGTGCCGACCCTCAGTCCCCGATGAGCGCGTCCACGAACGCATCGGGCTCGAAGGGAGCCAGGTCGTCCGCGCCCTCGCCGAGGCCCACCAGCTTGACCGGCACGCCCAGTTCGCGCTGGACGGCGACGACGATGCCGCCCTTGGCGGTGCCGTCCAGCTTGGTGAGAACGATGCCCGTGATGTCGACGACCTCGGCGAAGACCCGCGCCTGCACCAGGCCGTTCTGGCCGGTCGTGGCGTCCAGGACGAGCAGTACCTCGTCGAGCGGGGCGTGCTTCTCGACGACGCGCTTGACCTTGCCGAGCTCGTCCATGAGGCCCGTCTTGGTGTGCAGCCGGCCCGCGGTGTCGATGAGGACGACGTCCGCGCCTTCCGCGATGCCCTCCTTGACCGCGTCGAAGGCGATCGACGCGGGGTCGCCGCCCTCGGGGCCGCGGACCGTACGGGCACCGACGCGCTCGCCCCAGGTCTGCAGCTGGTCGGCGGCGGCGGCGCGGAAGGTGTCGGCGGCGCCGAGGACGACCGAGCGGCCGTCGGCGACGAGCACGCGCGCGAGCTTGCCGGTCGTGGTGGTCTTGCCGGTGCCGTTGACCCCGACGACCATCACGATGCCCGGCGTCTCCAGGCCGGACTCGGTCTTCACGGTGCGGTCGAGATCCGCGCCGACGAGCGTGAGGAGCTCCTCGCGGAGCAGGTTGCGCAGCTCGTCAGGGGTACGGGTGCCGAGCACGCGGACGCGCTCACGCAGCCGCTCCACGAGCTCCTGGGTGGGCGCGACACCGACGTCCGCGGTGAGCAGCGTGTCCTCGATCTCCTCCCAGGTGTCCTCGTCGAGGTGCTCGCGGGACAGCAGCGTGAGCAGCCCCTTGCCGAGCGCGTTCTGCGAGCGGGAGAGCCGGGCGCGCAGCCGGACCATGCGTCCCGCGGCGGGCTCGGGGGTCTCGATCTCCGGCGCGGCCGGTTCTTCGGCGACCGGCTCCTCGACGACGACCGGGGCCGTGGCCGACGGCTCGACGAGGGGGAGTTCCACCTCCTCGATCGTGCGGCGCGGTTCGTCGCGCGGCGTCTCGGCCTCGTCGCCGACCTTCGGTTCGGCGGGAGGGGCGGTGATGGTGGGCGTGCTGGACGGGGCCTGCGGGGGCAGCTGCTTCTTCTTGCGGCTGCCGATCACGAGCCCGCCGAGCGCGCCGATCACGACCACGGCGATGACTACAGCAAGGATGACGATTTCCATAACCCGTCCAGTATCGGCCATGCCACCAAGTGAGGCCCAGATTGGAGTTTCCTCCAAAGAACATATGCCCTGGGAGGGCACTACTCGGACTAAAGTACGATGGAGGTCCCCGCATCAACGCGCGTAGAGTCCATCGCGAATCACCCCCACCGGCGGATCGCGACGTTGCGATCCGAGCGAGAGGCACGGACCCACCCCCATGAGCAGCACCACCGCCGAATCCGAAGGCGCCCTAGAGACGCGCGGCCTTGAGCCCGTCCCGGACGCCGAGCGCACGGGCAGGACCCGTGAACTCTTCCCCACGTGGGTAGCGGCCAACATCAGCGTCCTGCTGCTGACCATGGGCGCGGGCCTGATCGTCTCCAACGGCCTGAACTTCTGGCAGGTCCTGATCGTCGCGCTCGTCTCGCCCCTGCTGAGCTACGGCATGGTCGGGCTGATCTCGATCGCCGGCAAGCGCGGCGGCTCGCCCGGCATGACGCTCTCCCGCGCGGTCTTCGGCCAGCGGGGCAACCTCTTCCCCGGCGCCCTCATCTGGGTGGCCCGCTGGGGCTGGGAGACGATCAACGCGGTCACCGGCGCGTACGCGATCATCACGGTCCTGGACATCTGCTTCGGCGTGGAGTCGAGCACCTGGCTGACGATCGTCACGCTGGTCGCCTTCGTCACCTGCACGTTCCTGATCAGCGGCCTCGGCCGCAAGATCCTGCACATCTGCAGCACCTGGTCGACGTACGCCTTCGGCGCCTTCAGCGTCCTGGTGCTTGTCTACCTCCTCGCCGAGACCGACTGGTCCGCCGTCTTCGACAAGCCCGCGGGCTCCACCGCGATGATGGTCGCGGGCGTCGGCACGATCGCCGCCGGCGGCATCAGCTGGGTGCCCACCGGCCCCGACTTCACCCGGTACCTGCCGCGCGCGGCCTCCAACAAGCCGCTCATCGGCCACGCCATCGGCGGCGCCGGCATCGTCGTCGTCCCGATGGTCCTGATGGGCGCGGTCATGGCGGTCTCCGACCCGAAGCTCTCCTCGGCGCAGGACCCGGTCTCCTTCCTCGGCGAGCTGCTGCCGATGTGGATCGCGGTGCCGTACCTCCTCATGGCGCTCATCGGCATGCTGCTGATCAACTCCATGTCGATGTACTCCGCGGGCTTCACCGCCATGACGCTCGGCATCAAGGTCCCGCGCACCTGGGCCGTGAGCGTGAACGCCGTCATCAGCCTGATCTTCGGCTACATCCTGATGAACGTGGCGACGAGCTTCATGGGCTCTTTCATCTCCTTCCTCACGCTGCTCGCGGTCGCGTTCTCCGCCTGGATCGGCGTCTTCGGCATCGACATGCTGCGCCGCAAGACGTACGACGGCGAGGCCCTGATGGACACCAAGCGCACCAGCGCCTACTGGTACAAGGCGGGCTTCGCCTGGCAGGCCATGACGGCGTGGGCGGTCGCCCTGCTCGTGGGCCTGCTCTTCACCAAGGTCGACTGGTTCGGCGGCCCGCTCGCCACCTCCTGGATCGGCCGTCACGGCCTGGGCTGGCTGACCACGATCGTCGTCGCCGCGGTGCTGTACGCGATCCTGCCGAAGACCCCGCTGGTCGAGCGGCCCGCGGCGGCCTCGGGCGGCAAGGGCGAGGGCGACACCGAGCTGGTCTCCGCCTGATCCCCGCCATCTGACCCCCGCCGTCTGATCCCCGCCATCTTCGCCGCGGAACGATCCGACTTCCGTACGAGGCTACCCATCTGACACTGCGTCAACTAACGTCCCCCTTCGCCGCCCACGCACGGTGAAGGGGGACGTTCCCATGCCCGCCACAGTCGTACGTTTCAACCTCGTCGATCCCGCGGCGACGCCCGCATCCCTGAGCGAGCGCTACCGGACCGCCCTGGAGATGGCCGCCTACGCGGACGACCGCGGCATCTCCACCGTCCAGACCGAGGAACACCACGGCGCGGAGAACAACTGGATCTCCTCGCCCTTCACCTTCGCGGGGGCCGTCTTCGGCGCGACCCGACGCATCGCGGTGACGGTGTCCGCGGTGATCGGCCCGCTGCACGACCCGCTGCGGCTCGCCGAGGACATCGCCGTACTCGATCTGCTGAGCGCGGGCCGTCTTGTCACGGTGGCGGGGATCGGCTACCGGCCCGAGGAGTACGAGCAGGCGGGCGTCGACTGGAGCCACCGCGGCAGGCTCCAGGACGAGCTCCTGGAGACGCTGCTCAAGGCCTGGACGGGCGAGCCCTTCACCTATCGCGGCCGGACGGCGCGCATCACACCGCGCCCCTTCACCCAGCCGCACCCGCTGCTCCTGGTCGGCGGCTCATCGAAGGCGGCGGCCCGGCGTGCGGCCCGGCTCGGCCTGCCGTTCTTCCCGAGCGCCCACCTGCCCGACCTCGAGGCGTACTACGACGCGCAGCGCGCGGAGCACGGCACCGAGGGCTGGACGATGATGCCCGCGGCCGAGACCCCGCTTCTGCACATAGCCGACGACCCCGAGCGCACCTGGGCCGAGCACGGCGAGCACTTCCTGCACGAGGCGCGCACGTACGCCTCCTGGCAGTCCAAGGACATCCGCTCGGCGGTGAAGTCGTCGGCCACGACGGTGGCGGAGCTGCGCGAAGAGGGTGTCTACCGCATCCTGACGCCCGACGAGTGCGTGACGTACGCGAAAAACGGCGCGGGCAGCCTCGTCCTGCATCCGCTCTCCGGCGGCATGCCCGTCGACGAGGGCTGGCGCAGCCTGCACCACTTCTGCGAAAACGTACTGCCCCGGCTCAAGGACAAGTGAGCACGAGTCCGTAAGCCGGGGCAGCTTCCTGAAGAGGAGGGGGCAGCGGGGTTTAGCCCATCTCCTCCAGGGCCTTGCCCTTCGTCTCCTTGACGAACTTCATGACGAAGGGGATCGAGACGGCGGCGAAGGCGCCGTAGATGATGTACGAGCCGGTCAGGGACCACTCGGACATGCTCGGGAAGGTCTTGGTGATCGCGAAGTTGGCGAGCCACTGGGCGGCGGCGGCCACCCCGAGCGCCGCGGCGCGGATGCGGTTCGGGAAGATCTCGCCGAGCAGCACCCAGACCACCACGCCCCAGGAGAGGGCGAAGAAGAGCACGAAGGCGTTGGCGGCGATGATCGCGGTCAGGCCCTGCGCGTTGGGCAGCGCGACGTTGTCGCCGGAGCCGGTCTTGTACGAGAACGCCCACGCCATGGTGAACAGCGCGAGCGCCATTCCCGCGGAGCCGATGATGGCGAGGGGCTTGCGGCCGATGCGGTCGACGAAGATCATCGCGATGACCGTGCCGATGATGTTCACGATCGACGTCTCGAACGAGTACAGGAACGAGCTGGACGGGTCCTTGCCGATCGACTGCCACAGCTGGTTCGAGTAGTAGAAGATCACGTTGATGCCGACGAGCTGCTGGAAGACCGAGAGCCCGATGCCGATCCAGACGATCGGCAGGAAGCCGACCTTGCCGAGGAGGTCCTTGAAGGAAGGTTTGTGCTCCCGGTGCAGGCCCGTCTCGATCTCCTGCACGCGCGCGTCCAGGTCGATGTGCTCCCCCTCGACCTCACCGAGGACCTTCTTCGCCTCGGCCTGCCGTCCTGCCGAGATCAAGAAGCGCGGCGACTCCGGGATGATGAAGGAAAGCAGCCCGTAGAGCAGGGCGGGGATGACCATGACGCCGAGCATCCACTGCCAGGCCTCGAGGCCCCCGATCTTGCCGCGCTGGTCGCCGTCGGCCATGTTCAGGATGCCCCAGTTGACCAGCTGGGAGACGGCGATGCCGATGACGATCGCGGCCTGCTGGAACGAGGCGAGCCGGCCCCGGTAGGCGGGCGGGGCGACCTCGGCGATGTACGCCGGGCCGATCACCGAGGCCATGCCGATGCCGATGCCACCGATGAGGCGCCACATGGTCAGGTCCCAGGCCGCGAACGGCAGGGACGAGCCGATCGCGCTGGCCGCGAAGAGCACGGCGGCGATCTGCATGCAGCGGATGCGGCCGATGCGGTCCGCGATGCGGCCCGCGATGGCGGCACCGACGGCGCAGCCGAGCAGCGCGGTGGCGATGATCCAGCCGAGCATGTTGGCGTCGACGTCGAAACGGTGCTGGATGGCGACGGTCGCGCCGTTGATCACCGAACTGTCGTAGCCGAAGAGGAAGCCACCCATCGCGGCGGCCGCCGTAATGAAGATGACATGTCCGAGATGGTCCGGGTGGGCCTCTCTGGCTCCGGACTGAGGCGCCTGCGATGTGCTGGTCACGTGTACTCCTCGGGCCACCGGCAGCGTTGCCGGGGGTGGGGGCGAGCTCTTCAAGTGGCGCACAACTTCACGCCGCCCACCACCTGAAGGTAAAAGCAACGTTGCAGAGACTATGCCTTCAAGTTTCGAAGTCAATAGGGGGGCTGCTGTGAATTTATGGGCACTCTGAGCTCGCCCATGTTCAAGTCTTGAAGTGTTGAAGAGCGCCTAGCGGAGCCGCTGGCTGATCACCTTGGAGACGCCGTCACCCTGCATCGAGACGCCGTACAGCGCGTCGGCGACCTCCATCGTGCGCTTCTGGTGCGTGATCACGATGAGCTGCGAGGCCTCCTGCAGCTCCTGCATGATGCGGATGAGCCGCTGCAGGTTGGTGTCGTCGAGCGCCGCCTCGACCTCGTCCATCACGTAGAACGGACTGGGCCGCGCCTTGAAGATCGAGACGAGCAACGCCACGGCTGTCAGCGACCGCTCGCCGCCGGACAGCAGCGAGAGCCGCTTGACCTTCTTGCCGGGCGGCCGGGCCTCGACGTCCACGCCGGTGGTCAGCATGTTGTCGGGGTCGGTCAGGATCAGCCGCCCCTCGCCACCGGGGAAGAGCCGGGAGAAGACGCCCTCGAACTCGCGGGCCGTGTCGTAGTACGCCTCGGTGAAGACCTGCTCGACGCGCTCGTCGACCTCCTTCACCACCTGGAGGAGGTCGGTCCGCGTCTTCTTCAGGTCTTCGAGCTGCTCGCTCAGGAACTTGTGCCGTTCCTCCAGCGCCGCGAACTCCTCAAGGGCCAGCGGGTTCACTTTTCCGAGCTGCTGATACGCCCGTTCGGCTGACCTGAGCCGCTTCTCCTGCTCGCCGCGGACGAAGGGCACCGGCAGATTGCGCGGATGCCGCGGGTCGTCGGGCAGCTCCTCGCCCTCGGCGGCGGGCGAGGCCGGTACGAGCTGATCCGGACCGTAGTCGGCCACGAGTCCCGCCGGTTCCACACCGAGCTCCTCCAGTGCCTTGACCTCCAGCTGCTCGATCCGCAGCCGCTTCTCGGCACCTAGTACCTCGCCGCGGTGAACTGAATCAGTCAATGCGTCGAGTTCCGCCTTGAGGTCCCTGCCCCGGCCGCGCTCGGCCACCAGATCCCGCTCCCGCGCCTCCTTGGCCCGCTCTGCCGCGGTCCGCTCCTCCTGCGCCCGTACGAGGGAGACCTCGACGTGGGCGAGCAGCTGGCGCCCGCCGGACGCGACGGCCTCGGCCACCGCCGCCTCGACGCGCAGCCGGGCCCTGCGCTGCTCGGCACGCGCGCGTGCCTCGCGTTCGGCGCGCGCGCCCCGGTCCAGGGAGTCCGCGCGGCCCGCGAGCGCCTTGACCCGCTCCTCGTGCGTACGGGCCTGGAGCCGGGCCTCCATCTCGGTCTGCCGGGCGTTCGCCCCGTCGGCGGCGAGCCGGTCGCGCACCGCGGTGTCCGGCTCCTCGTCCCTTTCCCCCGAGCCCCCCGAGCCAGACGCCTCCTCGGCGACGGCGAGCCGCTCGGCGAGTTCCTCGGCCTCCTCGACGGCCCTGTCCAGCGCGTCCTGCGCCCTGGCCGCGGCGGCGGCGGACCGCTCGGCCTCACCCGCGGCGCCCCGCGCCTGCCCGGCGAGCCGCCCCAACTGCTGTGCCACGGACGACTTCTCGCGGTCGGCGGCCCTGCGCCGCTCCCCCAACTCCTCGACGAGCGCGGCACACTCCTTGCGCCGCTCCCCGGCCCGCTCCTGACCGACGGCCAACTGCTCGCACCGCGATGCGAGCTGCTCAAGATCGGCGGCGGCTTCGTCGACGGACGCCTGCACTTCGAGCAGGCTCGGCGCCCCCGCGGACCCGCCCTGCGCGAAGTGCGCCCCGAGCAGATCCCCTTCGGAGGTGACGGCGGTCAGCCCAGGGTGCGCGTAGACCAGGTCCTCGGCGTCCTCCAGCGTTCCCACCGCGACGATGCCGTGCAGCAGCCGCCGCACGGCGGGCATCAGCTCCTCGGGTCCCCGTACGAGATCGGCGACGAGCGGCGGCCCCTCGGGGCGCTCCTCGCGCACCCCGTCCGGGGCGCCGCCGAGCAGCAGCGCCGCACGCCCGGCGTCCTGCTTGCGCAGCAGCCGGATGGCCTCGGCGGCCGTGCTCGGACCGCTCACGGCGATGGCGTCGGCGCAGGCACCGAGCGCGGCCGCGACCGGGACCTCGAACCCGGGGGCCACGGTGAGCAGTGCGGCGGCCGGGCCGAGCAGCCCGGTGAGCTGCTCCCCGGCGGCGAGCAGCGCGCCGGTGCCGTCCTTGCGCCGCAGGCCGAGGGCGAGCGCGTCGTGCCGGGCGGCGACCGCGGCCCGCTTGCGCTCGGCGCCGGTCGCCGCCTCCCGTGCCGCGGTGAGTGCGGCCTCGGCCTCGGCGAGTTCCCGCTTCGCCGCGTCGTGCCGCTCGCCGAGCTCCGCGTCGTCCGCGTCGAGCCCGTCGACCTCCGCCTTGAGCTCCTCGTACTCCTCCTGGGCGGTGACCGCGCGCTCGGCGGCCCCGTCCCTGGCGTCGGCGAGCCGGTCGATCTCGGCGCGGGCGGACGCGGCACGCGAACGGGCCGCGTTGACCTGTCCGCTCAGCCGGGCGAGCCCTTCGCGCCGGTCGGCGATGGCCCGCGCCACGTCCTTGAGCCTGCGCTCCTCGACGGCCAGCTGCTGTTCGAGGTCGGCCCGGTGGGCGACCGTGTCCTCCAGGGCGTGTTCGGCGGCCTCGAGCGCGGCTTCGAGCTCGGCCTCCTGCTCGCGGATCCGGGCGGCCTCGCGCTCCATGTCCTCCGGGTCGCGGCCGCGCCGCTCCTCGGGGGGTGCGGCGGTGGCGCTCTTGACCCGCGCGTCGGCCAGCGAGACGGTGCCGCGCACCCGCTCGGCCAGCTGGGACAGCTCGTACCAGGTCTGCTGGGCCCGCTGCAGACGCGGCGTGAGGCGCCGCACCTCTCCCTCCAGCTCCGACTCGCGCTGTAGGGCGGCCTTCAGGGCGGCCTCCGCGCTCTCCTTGCGCTCCTTGAGCGCGGCCTCGTCGGCGACCTCCGCGTTCAGCGCCTCGCGCAGCCGTACGAGATCGTCGGCGAGCAGCCGCAGGCGGGCGTCGCGCAGATCGGCCTGGATGACGGCGGCCCTGCGTGCGACGGCGGCCTGCCGGCCCAGCGGCTTGAGCTGGCGCCGCAGTTCGTCGGTGAGGTCCTGCACGCGCGCGAGGTTGGCCTGCATCGCGTCGAGCTTGCGCAGCGCCTTCTCCTTGCGCTTGCGGTGCTTGAGGACGCCCGAGGCCTCCTCGATGAATGCGCGCCGCCCCATCGGGTCGGCGTGCAGCACTCCGTCGAGCTGGCCCTGCCCGACGATGACGTGCATCTCCCGTCCGATGCCGGAGTCGGAGAGCAGTTCCTGGATGTCGAGGAGGCGGCAGGTGTCGCCGTTGATCTGGTACTCGCTGCCGCCGTTGCGGAACATGATCCGCGTGATGGTGACTTCGGCGTACTCGATGGGCAGGGCGCCGTCGGAGTTGTCGATGGTGAGGGACACCTCGGCACGGCCGAGCGGGGGCCGCCCGGTGGTGCCGGCGAAGATGACGTCCTCCATCTTGCCGCCGCGCAGGGACTTGGCCCCCTGCTCGCCCATGACCCAGCTCAGCGCGTCCACGACATTGGACTTGCCGGAGCCGTTGGGTCCGACGACGCAGGTGATGCCCGGCTCGAACTTCAGCGTCGTGGCGGACGCGAACGACTTGAAACCGCGCAGGGTAAGGGCCTTGAGATGCACGCCGTCGGACTCTACCTTTCGGTGGCCGTTTCACCGAAGAACGTGCAGGGCACACCAGACGGTAAAGAAAGTGGCGCATGAGTGAACGTATGCAGGAGCAGGAAAGAAAGAAGGGACGCCGAAGCGTCCCTTGCAGATCTTGCAGATCTGGAAACAAGCGGCTGACACGAACAGCCTGACCGGTTGCTTATCAGGGACACATGTTCAGAAAGGCCCTGTGAATTGGTGATCGTTTAGTGGTCAGGTGAGCGCAGGCTCCGCCTGGGGTACGTCGATGCTCTCGAGGAGCGATTCGTGAGAAGCGGCAGCCGCGAGCGCGTCGTTCTCGGCCTGGATCCGACCGAGCTCGGATTCCAGGTCCTGGACGCGCTGCTGGAGCCGTCGCATCTCGGCGAGGAGTCGCGGGTCGCTGCCGCCGACGTAACCGAGAAGCGCCTTTGCCATGATGGATGGTCCTCCACACTGAGTGACCGACCGAAGCGGTGTGGGTCGTGAGGGAATCGCACCCGCGGTGCTTGGCACTCATTGTTCTGCTGGGGTCTTGCTGGCCGTTCTCACATGCCAAACAGCTAAGGTGCGCGGGGCTTCCAGAGTCTCACCAAAAAGTTTGACGGTCAACACGATCACACCCCGTATTGGCGGGCGACCCGGGGGCACGCGGCCCTGGAACGGGCGGCGCTGCTTCTCCTGCGGGGCCCTGGGGGCGTGGAGATCATCCTTACTTGCGGAGCCTGCCACGGCAAGCCGTTCTTGGCAACCACCAGGCTTTTTCTGCCTCAGGCAGTTGCCCGGGACACTCGTCCCGCACCCCGCCGCCCCCGTCCTGAGACGTCTCACCCGGTCACGGTCACCGGATGGCGAAGGTCTCGTATATGCCACGCGGTGTGTCCCAGATCTCTGTCACGCCGTCGACCCGCCCGGGTGTGTCGCCCTCGCGGAGCCAGTCGAGCAGTTTCTGGCAGCCGGCCCGGGGCCCCTCGGCGACGACCTGTACGCGGCCGTCCTCCAAATTGAGAGCAAAACCACTCAAGGAACCGATCTCCAGCGCCTTGGCCCGCGTGAACCAGCGGAATCCCACGGCCTGTACGCGTCCTCGCACCCAGGCGGTGAGTCGCACGTCTTCATTCATGGGTGCACGCTAACCGGCCAATTGCTCAGGAGGCACTTCGTGCCCATGCGCCATCGCGTACAGTCGCGACTCGATGAGCCTCACTCATATGGGTGAGTCACGTTGATCATAAGGACGAAAGGCCAGGAGATGGGACGCCACCGACGCTCCGGCGCTGGACAGGCCGCCGCCACCCCTGAGAACCACCCGGGGACGGTGACGCACCGCCGTAAGGGCCGTGCTTCCACACCGGTCCGCACCGGCTTGCTCGGCGTATCGGCGGCCGTCGCGATGGGCGCCGTAGCGGTCGCCGCGGGCGTGCTCCCGGGTTCCGACAACTATCAGCTGGGCAGCGGGGACGCCCCCGGCAAGGTACGCTCCGCGGCCGCGCCGACCGAGGTGGACGCCCAGGGCGGCTCGGGCGACAGGGCCGAGCGCGCCGAGCCGTCGCCGAGCCGTGGCACCGGCCGCTCCCAGGCGCCGAAGCCCGCGCCCTCCAAGGCCGACCCGAAGCCTTCGAAGACACCGGCCGGGAAGCCGACGCCCAAGGCGCCGAAGCCGCACACCGAGAAGAAGAAGCCGACGCCGCCGAGCCCGTCCCGTACGCCCGAGAAGAAGCCCGAGGCTCCCCCGGCGAGCTCGCGGCCCTCGACCGACGAGGTCAAGGCCGAGGCCGAGGTCATCACCCTGGTCAACCAGGAGCGGGCCAAGGTGGGCTGCCGACCGGTGCAGGCCGACGACCGGCTCGCCGAGCTGGCGGGCGATTTCAGCGCCGACATGGCCGAGCGCGACTTCTTCGCCCACACCGACCCGGACGGCGCGACGCCGTGGGACCGCGCCGACAAGGCGGGCATCGCGGACCTGGGCGGCGAGAACATCGCGCGCGGACAAGCCGACCCCCGGTCCGTGATGGCCGCCTGGATGGACAGCCCCGGCCACCGCGCCAACATCCTCAACTGCGACTACAAGACCCTGGGCGTCGGCGCGCACTTCGCGCCGGGCGGCCCGTGGTGGACGCAGGACTTCGGCTTCTGACAGCCGCCCGGCACCGCCCGCGTTCCCGCACTCCGCGAGGGCACGGGGGTGGGCGCTAACCAATGGTTAGCGCTGTGCGGGAGTAGGGTGTACGCATGGAACCCACCGACCTTGCGTACGACGTGTTCTCCCGGCAGTGCCCCTCCCGGGGCACGCTGGAGCACGTCACCGGACGCTGGGGCGCGCTCACCCTCGGAGCTCTGCACGAGGGGACGTTCCGCTTCAATGAACTGCGCCGCCGCGTCGACGGCGTCAGCGAGAAGATGCTCTCCCAGACCCTGCACGCCCTGGAGCGCGACGGTCTGGTGCACCGCGCCGCCCAGCCGACCAACCCACCGCGCGTGGACTACCGGCTCACCCCGCTGGGTCAGGAGATCACCGAGCGGCTGCTGGCCCTGATCCACTGCGTGGAGGGCAGGCAGGACGAGGTGCTGCGGGCGCAGGAGCGTTACGACGAAGAGCGCGGCGCCCGCTGACAGCGGGGGCAGAAGTAGCTGGACCGGTTCATCCACGGACGCCGGCGGATCGCGGTGCCGCAGCGGCGGCACGGCTCGTCCTCCCGGCCGTAGGCGTCCAACGACCGCTCGAAATAGCCCGACTCGCCGTTCACATTGACGTAGAGACTGTCGAAGCTGGTGCCGCCGACGGCGAGCGCCGCGTTCATCACGTCCCGTACGTGGCCCAGGAGTTCGGCCGTGCGCGGGCGCGTGAAGGAGCCGGTGGGCCGCTCGTAGTGCAGCCTCGACCGCCACAGCGCCTCGTCCGCGTAGATGTTGCCGACGCCGCTGATCAGGGACTGGTCGAGCAGCGCCCGCTTGATCGTCGTACGGCGGCCGCGCAGCGCCTGATGGAAGGCGTCGTCGTCGAACGCGGCGTCCAGCGGGTCACGCGCGATGTGCGCGATGACGTCGGGGAGCCCGTCGGCGGTGTTGTCGTGCAGCGAGAGCCCGCCGAAGGTGCGCTGGTCGACGAAGCGGAGCTCGGTGCCCTGCTCGTCCGCGAAGCGCATCCGGACCCTCAAGTGCTTCTCTTCCGGGGCCTCTTGGGGCTGCACCAGAAGCTGGCCGCTCATGCCCAGATGGGCCAGGACGGACTGCGCGGAGTCGGCGAGCGGCAGCCACAGATATTTGCCGCGCCGCTGGGCGAGCCCCATCCGGTGCCCGGTCAGCCGGTCCGCGAAGTCCGCACCGCCCGCCATGTGCCGCCGCACCGCACGCGGGTGCAGCACCCGCACCTCGCCGATGAGACGCCCGCTGACCCACCGCTCCAGACCACGCCGGACGACTTCGACTTCGGGCAGCTCGGGCATGTCCGCTCCGGGGGGTGTGGTGGGTACGGGGAAAACACGGCGCCGGGTTCGGGAAAGCACAGCGCCGGCCACCCTCATGAAGAGGGCGGCCGGCACCGAAGGATGGGCGGCTGTCAGACCGAGGGGGTGTCGGCGGTCCCCCCGGACTGTGCGGCAGCGGCGGCCTCGGCCGCCTTGATCCGCTCGTCCGCGGCGGCGCGGATCGCGCGCCACGCGGACTCAGCGGCCTGCTGCTCCGCTTCCTTCTTGCTGCGGCCGGTGCCGGTGCCGTACGAGACGCCTCCGACGCGGGCGGCAGCAGTAAAGGTCTTCTCGTGGTCGGGGCCGCTCTCCGTGACGAGATACTCGGGCACGCCGAGGCTCTCCATCGCGGTGAGCTCCTGCAGACTGGTCTTCCAGTCCAGGCCCGCTCCCAGGTTCGAGGACTTTTCGATCAGCGGGTCGAAGAGCCGGTGCACCAGCTCGCCCGCCGCGTCCAGACCCTGGTCCAGATAGACCGCGCCGATCACCGCTTCAAGGGTGTCGGCGAGGATGGATGCCTTGTCCCGGCCACCCGTACCCTCTTCGCCCCGGCCGAGCCGGATGAAGGAGCCGAGTTCGAGGCCGCGACTGACCTCCGCCAGCGCACGCGAATTGACCACCGCGGCCCGCAACTTGGCCAGCTGGCCTTCGGGCAGGTCGGGGTGGGTGCGATAGAGCGTGTCCGTGACGACGAGACCGAGCACCGAGTCCCCGAGGAACTCGAGCCGCTCATTCGTCGGCAGACCGCCGTTCTCGTACGCGTACGAACGGTGGGTCAGTGCACGCACCAGAAGGGCGGACTCGAGTTTGTACCCGAGCCGCCCTTCCAGAAGCGTGTGGGACGAGGCCGTTGTCTCCGCCAATTTCTTGGCGTCTTCCGCCTTCTTGGGGCTAGACACGGTGCCTCTCACCAGCCGCTCAGACCTCGAGGACCTGGCGCTTGTTGTAGGTGCCGCAGCTCGGGCACGCGATGTGCTGCTGCTTGGGCTCCTGGCAACGCTCACACGAAACCAGGGTGGGGACCGCAGCCTTCCACTGCGACCGGCGGTGGCGCGTGTTGCTGCGCGACATCTTCCGCTTCGGAACAGCCACGGCTACTTCTCCTGCTTCTCGTCGACGCCCGCTTGTGCTTCGGCGCCGCTCATCTCGTCCTTCTCGCCGTCCTGGATGGTGCCAGCGAGTCCCTGCAAAGCCGCCCAACGGATGTCGACGGCGTCATGGTGGTGGTCCGGGTCGTCCGCGAGCCGTACCCCGCACTGGGAGCACAGGCCCGGACAGTCGTCCTGGCACACCGGCTGCATCGGCAGTGCGAGCACCACCGCATCACGCAGCACAGGCTCGAGGTCGAACATGCCGTCCTCGAGATAGAGCCTGCCCTCGTCTTCCTCGGCGTCGTCGGCCGGTTCCGCGCTGCGGCCCCGGTCGTCGGCGTCAGGGTACGAGAACATCTCCTGGAAGTCCGCGTCGAGCTCAAGCCCGAGCGGCTCCAGACACCTTACGCACTCCCCCTCGGCCGTTGCACGGGCGGTGCCTGTGACAAGCACCCCTTCCATGACCGACTCGAGTCGGACCTCAAGCTCGACCGGAGCGCCCTGCGGCACTCCGATGACCCCTTCGATACCGAAGGCGGCCGGTGAACCGGGCGCTTCGATCTCACGGGTCAGCCGCTGCATGGCACCAGGACGCCGCCCCAGCTCGTGTGTGTCGAACACGAGAGGGTTTCGGTGGTCGAGGCGCGTAGTCAGGGCTTTTCCTGCTTTCGAATCCGGGAAGTCCAAGGGAGGGGCCGCCGCACCGGTGCCACGAACACGGCTTGCGTGGGCAGCCTGCGTCGCGGACGCATGCGCGACCGAAGAGCCAGGATACTTGACCATCCGCTTTCGGCCCAATCCGGCCTCACGGCTGCCCCGGGCTCCCCCGACGTGCGCCTAGCGTCCCTGTTCGTACTGGCGGAGCTGCTCGGCGCTGATCATGGTCGTGTCGAAGAGGCTGGTCTCGTCGAGCACCGCCGGCTGCTGGGGCTGGGCCTGGTGCTGCGCCTGCTGCGGCTGGCCCTGGTCGTAGCCCTGCTGCGGGTAGCCGTACTGGTCGTGCTGCTGGTACGCGTACGGATCCTGCTGGCCGTAGGGCTGCTGGTACCCGTACTGGTCCCCGTACTGCTCCTGGGGAGGGTGCTGGTACCCGTAGGGGTCGGGTTGCTGCTGCGGCGGCACGTAGGGCTGCTGCGCGGGGACCTGCGGGGCCTGGGCGGGCTGCTGCGGCAGGGGCTCCGCGGGCGCGGGCCCCGCGAGGTCCGCCAGGTACTCCGCGTCGGTGGTGTGGCCCTGGGCCGCGGCGCCCTCGCCCAGCGCGCCGAGCTCGTCGGCGGGGGCGCGGCCGTGCAGCGTCTGACGGCCGCGGCCGACGGCCTCCAGCGTCTTGGCGAGGACCGCCTCGAAGGCGCCGAGCTTGGCGTCCACGTACGCGTCGGCGTCGCGGCGCAGCGTCTCGGGGTCGTGGCTGCGCTCGGGGGCGTCCTCGTCCTCGTAGCCGTGCTCGTCGAGGCCGGGTCCGGTGCCGAGGAGCTTCTCGCGGCCGCGGCCGACCGAGCCGAGGGTCTTGGTGAGGACGACCTCGAAGTTGGCGAGCTTGCTGTCCACGTAGTCGTCGGCCTCGGCGCGGACGTCCTCCGCGGTTTGGCGGGCCTCAGTGAGAATGCGGTCGGCCTCGCCCTGGGAGTTGCGGGCGACCTCGGTGTCGGAGATCAGGGAGCCGCGCTCGGCGTGCGCGGTCTCGATGATCCGCTCGGCCTCCTGGCGGGCCTGCTCGACCAGCTGCTCGCGGCCGCCGATGAGCTCCTGGGCCTGGGCCAGGGAGCCCGGCAGGGCCTGGCGCACCTCTTCGAGCATCGAGAGCAGATCGGCGCGGTTGACCACGCACGAGGCCGACATGGGCATGGACCGGGCGTTGCCGACCGCCCGGGCGATCTCGTCAATCTTCTTCTGCACGTCCACCGTGTGCTCGCCACTCTCTACAGCTGGTTGGGAGACGGACGGGATGACTGTAAGGCCAGTGGCCGTCCGTCCGACACCGGCTGACGGGCTGTCAGTGGGCCCGCCGAGCGGTCACTTGTCGCCAAGCCGTTCGACGAGAGCCGCGTGGACCGCGGGGGGCAGCAGGTGGGCGACGTCGCCGCCCCAGGCCGCGACCTCCTTGACCAGCGAGGAGGAGAGGAAGCTGTAGGTGGGGTTGGTCGGGACGAAGAGGGTCTCGACGCCCGAGAGGCCGTTGTTCATCTGGGCCATCTGCAGCTCGTAGTCGAAGTCGCTGACCGCGCGCAGACCCTTGACGATGGCCGGGATGTCGCGCTGCTTGCAGAAGTCGACGAGGAGGCCGTGGAAGGCCTCCACCTCGACGTTGCCGAAGTCGGCCGTGACCTGGCGGATCAGCTCGATCCGCTCGTCGATCTCGAACAGGCCCTTCTTCGACTGATTGATCATCACCGCGACGTGCACCACGTCGTACAGCTTGGAGGCGCGGGCGATGATGTCGAGGTGTCCATTGGTGATGGGGTCGAAAGACCCCGGACATACGGCGCGGCGCAACGTGAGTCCCTCGCTCTCCGGTCCGGTCATGGCGCGACGCTTGAGTCGTCGCACGTAGAGGCGGCGCGACCGTACCAAAAGGTCCCTTCGCCGTAGCGACGGGACCTGAGGGACTCGAAGCCCTCCGGCCAGCTGAATTCTCCGCCTCTTGTACTGCGTTCAACGGTGACGAGCGCGTCGGGTGTGAGCCAGCCTTCCGAGCGGAGTGTGAGCAGGATCTCCCGAAGATCGTCGTCGCCGACGGCGTACGGCGGATCGAGGAAGACCAGGTCGTACGGGGTGGTGGGGGCTCCGCCCCGGACGATCTGGGCGGCTTTGCCCGCTCGCACCTCCGCGCCGGGCAGACCGACCGATGTCACGTTCTCCCGGATGGTGCGCGCCGCTCTGGCGTCCGCCTCGACGAGCAGGGTGTGCGCGGCGCCGCGGGAGAGCGCTTCCAGGCCGACGGCGCCGGAGCCCGCGTAGAGATCGAGGACGCGGGTCCCGTCGAGCGTGCCGTGGAGGGCCTGCCAGGTGGAGAAGAGGCCCTCGCGCGCGCGGTCGGACGTGGGGCGGGTGCCGTTGCCCGGCGGGACGGACAGGCGGCGTCCGCCGGCGGTGCCGGCGATCACGCGGGTCATCTGGTTCCTTCTGGCTGGCCGGTATGCGCCACGTTGGTGGGCTGTCTCCACGATATGGCGTACGCGCCGATCAACCCTTGTCGAGGTACCGCTCGCGCTCCGCGTCGAGCAGGGCGTCCAGGGCGGTGCGCAGCGCGGGCAGCCGCTCCAGGTCCGGGTCGTCGGCGACGACGGTGACCGCCTCCTCGCGGGCGGCGGCGATGATCTCCTCGTCCTCGATGACCGCGAGCATGCGCAAGGAGGAGCGGACGCCGGACTGGGCCTGGCCGAGCACGTCGCCCTCGCGGCGCTGCTCCAGGTCGATGCGGGAGAGCTCGAAGCCGTCGAGCGTGGAGGCGACGGCGCCGAGGCGGGCGCGGGCGGGGCTCGCCTCGGGCATGTCGGTGACCAGGAGGCAGAGGCCGGGGGCCGAGCCGCGGCCGACGCGGCCGCGGAGCTGGTGCAGCTGGGAGACGCCGAAGCGGTCCGCGTCCATGATCACCATGGCGGTGGCGTTCGGCACGTTCACCCCGACCTCGATGACCGTCGTCGCCACCAGGACCTGCGTTTCGCCCGCGGCGAAGCGGCGCATCACCGCGTCCTTGTCGTCGGGCTGCATCCTGCCGTGCAGGACCTCGACCTTCAGCCCCTGGAGCGGTCCGTGCGCGAGCTGCTCGGCGACCTCCAGGACGGCGAGCGGGGGCCGCTTCTCGGCGGTGGCCACCTCCTCCGCCTTCTCCTCGGCCGACTTCTTGGTGCCGGACTTGCCGGACTTCTTGGGCTCGTCCTCCTCGTCGCCGATGCGCGGGCAGACCACGTACGCCTGGTGGCCCTTCTCCACCTCTTCGCGCACGCGCTCCCACGCGCGGGCCAGGAAGTGCGGCTTGTCCTGCGCGGGGACGACGTGGCTGGCGATCGGGGAGCGCCCGGCGGGGAGCTGGTCCAGGACCGAGGTCTCCAGGTCGCCGAAGACCGTCATCGCGACCGTGCGCGGAATGGGGGTGGCCGTCATGACCAGGAGGTGCGGGGGCTGCTTGCCCTTGCCGCGCAGGGCGTCGCGCTGCTCGACCCCGAAGCGGTGCTGCTCGTCGACGACCACCAGGCCCAGGTCGTGGAACTGCACCTTGTCCTCGATCAGCGCGTGCGTGCCGATGACGATCCCGGCGTCCCCGGTGACCAGGTCGAGCAGGGCGTGCCGGCGGGCGGCGGCCCCCATGGAGCCGGTGAGCAGCGTGACCTTGGTGGCGTGCTCGGCGCCGCCCAGCATGCCGCCCTCGGCCAGCTCGCCCATCATCTCCACGATGGAGCGGTGGTGCTGCTGGGCGAGGACTTCGGTGGGCGCGAGCATCGCGGCCTGCCCGCCCGCGTCCACGACGGCGAGCATGGCGCGCAGCGCGACCATCGTCTTCCCGGATCCGACCTCGCCCTGCAGGAGCCGGTGCATCGGGTGTTCCGTCGCGAGGTCGTCGAAGATCTCCTTGGAGACCTTCTCCTGGCCCTCGGTGAGGGTGAAGGGCAGCTTGGCGTCGAAGGCGTCGAGGAGGCCGCCGTCCTTGGGGCGGCGGGCCACGGCGGGCAGTTGCGCGTCCGCGTACCGCCGCCGGGCCAGGGCGACTTGGAGGACGAAGGCCTCGTCCCATTTGAGGCGGTCGCGGGCGGCGGCGATGTCCGCCTTCGAGTGCGGCCGGTGGATCTTCAGGAGCGCTTCGGGGAGCGGGACGAGACCGCGGCCGTCGCGGAGGGCGGGCGGCAGCGGGTCCTCGGCCTCCTGGGCACTGGGCAGGACCATGTCGACCGACTTGGCGATCTTCCAGGACTCCAGCTTGGCGGTGGCCGGATAGATCGGCAGGAGGGCACCGGCCCAGGAGCCGACGGCCTCGCCGACCTCGTCGGCCTCGGCGCGCAGCAGTTCGTACGCGGGGTGGGCCAGCTGCATCTTGCGGTTGAAGACCGACACCTTGCCCGCGAACATCGCGCGGGTGCCGGGCAGGAGGTCCTTGTGCGGCTTGTGGATGCCGCGGCCGAAGAAGACGAGCTGGATCTGGCCGCTGCCGTCCGTGATGGTGACTTCGAGGCGCTGGCCTCTGCCGCCGTTGAACTTCAGGATGCGCGCGGTCGCGACCTGGGCGACGACCGTGACGTGCTCGTCCAGCGGGAGGTCGGCGAGGCGGGTGAGCTCGCCGCGCTCGGCGTACCGCCGGGGGTAGTGGTGCAGGAGATCGCCGACCGTGTGCAGGTCGAGGTTCTCGGCCATCACCTTCGCGGTGGCGGGGCCGACCACTTTCTTCAGGGGTTCTTCGAGCGCGGGCACGAGATCCATTGCACACCACGCCACTGACAATCCGCCGTACGTCCCCCTGATCCGTGCCCGCTGTCCGTGCCCGCCCGGCCGGATCCGCCGTGCTCCCGCGGCCCTATTCGACGCCGATCAGCAGGAGCGCCGACTGGCGGCCACCTCGGTAGACGACGGTGTCGACCGCCAAGTACGCCTCGCGCACGTGCTTCTCCAGGTGCTCCCCGACGGTGTCGGGCACGGATTCCCCGAGCACCAGCGTGACCATCTCGCCGCCCGCCGACAGCATCCGGTCGAGGACGGCGGCCGCGGTGCGGGCCACTTCGGAGCCGATCACGGCGACATCGCCGTCGATCAGGCCGAGCACGTCCCCGGCCTGGCAGATGCCCGCCATGGTCCAGGACTGCCGCTCGGCGACGGCCAGTTCGCCGTACCGGGTCGCGCCGGCCGCCGAGGTCATGGCGACGACGTCCTCGTCGAAGCGCCGGTCCGGCGCGTGCACGGCGAGCGCCGCGATGCCCTGGACCGCGGAGCGGGTGGGGATCAGGGCGACCCGCACGCCTTCGGTGCGGGCCTGTTCCGCGGCGGCGGCCGCGGTGTGCCGCAGCTCGGCGTCGTTCGGCAGCAGGACCACCTCGCGGGCGTGGGCCCGCCGGATCGCGTCGACGAGCTCGCCGCTCGCGGGCGGCTCTCCCGCGCGCGCGGGCACCGTGGTCGCCCCGGACTCGGCATACAGCCCGGCGAGGCCCTCTCCGGGCACGACGGCGACGATGGCCCGCTGCGCGCGTTCCCGGGGCGGCTGCGGGGTGGTGTGCGCGTCGCCCACTCCGAAGTGGGTGATCCGGATGCGGTGGGGGCGGCCCGCCTCCACGCCCGCCTCGACGGCCGCGCCCGCGTCGTCGACATGGACGTGGACGTTCCAGAGGCCGTCGCCTCCGACCACGACGAGCGAGTCGCCGAGCCGGTCGAGCCGGGACCGCAGCCGGGCGACGGCGGCGTCGTCGGCCTCCAGGAGGTAGATCACCTCGAAGGCGGGGCCGCCTCCGCCGCCGGGTGGCTCCTCGCACTCGACGTCCTCCACGCGCGCGTGGGAGCCGCTCCCGCCCTTGAGGGCGACGCTCTCGCCGGACAGGGCGCCCACCAGCGCCCCGAGAACCGCCACGAGTCCCCGGCCGCCGGCGTCCACCACCCCGGCCCGGCCGAGCACCGCGAGCTGCCCGGGTGTCGCCTCCAGGGCCGCGCAGGCCCCGTCGTACGCCACTCTGGCCACCGCCCCGCAGTCCCCTTCGGCGCCGCTCACCGCGTCGGCCGCCGCCGTGGCCACCGTCAGGACGGTGCCCTCCACGGGGTGGGCGACCGCCTGGTAGGCGGATTCGGCGGCCTGCCGCAGCGCGCGCTCCAGGATCCGGCCGTCGACGTGATCTCCGTCACCGGCCGGCCCGTCACCGGTCGGCCGGTCGCCGGGCCCGTCCGCCTCGCCCCCGATGACCTGCGCCATCCCCCGCAGCAGCTGCGACAGGATCGTGCCCGAGTTACCCCGGGCACCCAGCAGTGCTCCGTGCGCCATCGCGCGCACCGTCTCGGCGAGGGAGGGGAGGGCGGGATCGTGGCCCGTGAACGCCGCGTCGACCGCCTGGGAGGCGGATTCCACGGTCAGATAGAGGTTCGTCCCGGTGTCACCGTCGGCGACGGGATAGACGTTGATGGCGTCGATCTCCTCGCGGGCCCTGCCGAGGGCGTCCAGGGCCAGTCGGCACCAGGCGCGCACCGCGACCGCGTCGAGGTTCTGCGGCACCTGTTCGCCTCCTTGACCTTCCGGAATGGACGCAGCGTAGACCCGGCGTGAACACCGGGCCCGGGGCGGGGGCCGGGCCGTCCGTGGTAGTTTCGTTCTATCGAAGCAGTCGTTGTATGCTGCTCCGGTTGCCCGATACACATCGGGACATTCCTCCTGGCAACGCCATTCCGATCATTGCACTGATCCCGGCATGCCGGGATTAACCGTAAGTGCATCTGAAGTCTTTGGAGTGACCCGTGGCTGCCAACTGCGACGTCTGCGGCAAGGGGCCGGGCTTCGGCAACAACATCTCGCACTCGCACCGCCGTACGCCCCGTCGCTGGAACCCGAACATCCAGCGTGTGCGTGCCATGGTGAGCGGGACGCCGAAGCGCCTCAACGCTTGCACCTCGTGCATCAAGGCCGGCAAGGTCTCGCGCTGACGTCAGCGCGGCCACCTAGCTGGTTGCTGAAAGAGCCGGTCCCCTTCTGGGGACCGGCTCTTTCGTATGCGCTCACGCGCGTGAGCGCATACGAAAGAGCCGTCCGCCCATGCGCGCGTAGGGGGCTGCCAGAATCTGGCGGATGCGCTTCGGCATCCTCGGCCCCCTGACCGCCCGCTCCCCCGACGGCACCCCCCTGGACCCCGGTGGACCGCGCCCCCGCGCGCTGCTCACCCTGCTGCTCCTCGACGCGGGCCGCACCGTCTCCGTGGCCGGGCTGACCAGCGGGCTCTACGGTGACGAGCCGCCCGCGGGCGCCGCGAACGCGCTGCAGTCCCAGATCTCCCGGCTGCGGCGGCGCCTGGGCCTGGACATCGAGGCCGCCCCCGCCGGCTACCGCCTCGCGGTCTCCCCCGACGACGTCGACCTCCACCGCTTCCAGCGGCTTGCCCGCGAGGGACGCTCAGCCCTCGACTCCGGAGACCACGCTCGGGCCGCGGGCCTCCTGAAGGAGGCGCTCGGTCTGTGGCGCGGGGCCGCCCTCACCGATCTCCCCGAGGCGCGGCCCCTCGTCGCCCGCCTCGACGAGCTGCGCCTGGCCGCCGTGCAGGACCGCGTCGAGGCAGATCTCGCGCTTGGCGGCGGCCCGGAGCTCGTCCCCGAGCTGCGCGAACTGATCGCCGGGCACCCGCTGAGCGAGCGGCTCCGCGGGCAGCTGATGCGGGCGCTGCACGCGGCGGGCCGGTCCGCCGAGGCGCTCACCGTCTACGAGGACGCGCGGCGCACCCTGGCGGAGGAACTGGGCACCGATCCCTCCGCCGACCTTTCGGCGCTCCATCTGGAGTTGCTGCGGGGCCGGGGTCCTGCCCGGCAGCGGGGCGTGCCCGCGCAGCTGACGCGGTTCGTCGGGCGGGCCGACGAGCTCGCGCGGATCGGCGCCCTGCTGGCCGGGTCCCGTCTCGTCACGCTCACCGGTCCCGGCGGGGCGGGCAAGACGCGGCTGGCGGTCGAGGCCGCCCGCGCGCTGCCCGACGTCTGCTACGTGGAGCTGGCGCCGCTCGACGACGGTGCCCGGGTGACGTACGCCATCCTCACCGCGCTCGGGGTGCGGGACAGCTTCCGTACCCAGGGCGGCGACACCACGGAGCGACTGCTGTCCGCGCTGCGCGGGCGTGAGCTGCTGCTCGTCCTGGACAACTGCGAGCACCTGATCGACGACGCGGCACAGGTCACCGGGCTGCTGCTCGGGGCCTGCCCCGGCGTGCGGGTGCTCGCCACGAGCCGGGAGGGCCTCGGGATCACGGGCGAGGTCCTGTGGCCGGTGCCGCCGCTGGCCCCCGGCCCCGCGGCCCGGCTCTTCGCGGACCGGGCGGCGGCGGTGCGGCCCGATCTGGCGGGCCCCCGCGACGCCCACGAGCGGCGGCTGACCGGCGAGATATGCGCGGCCCTCGACGGACTGCCGCTGGCCATCGAGCTGGCCGCCGCCCGGCTGCGCACCCTCACCCTGGACGAGCTCGCCGCCCGCCTCGGCGACCGCTTCCGGCTCCTGTCGCGCGGCGACCGCACGAAGGCGCCCCGGCACCGCACGCTGCACGCGGTCGTGGAGTGGAGCTGGGAGCTGCTCGACGACGAGGAGCGGGAGCTGGCCCGTCGGCTGACCGTGTTCTCCGGAGGGGCCACGTCCGACGCCGTGGAGGCGGTCTGCGGGGTGCCGTATCCGGAGGACCTCCTTGCCTCCCTCGCGGAGAAGTCGTTCCTCGACGTGGCCGACGGGCGCTACGGCATGCTGCAGACCATCCGCGCGTTCTGTGCCAGGGAACTGGCCGACGCGGGTGAACAGGAGCGGCTGCGGGCCGCGCATGCCGGGTACTTCCTGCGCCTCGCCGAGCGGGCCGAGCCGCGGCTGCGCGGCGGTGAGCAGCTCTCCTGGCTGGCCGTGCTCGACGCCGAGCAGAGGGACCTGGACACCGCGCTGCGCCACCTGACCCGCACCGCACCGCACGACGGGCTGCGGCTGATGGCCGCGCTCTCCTGGTTCTGGCGGCTGCGCGGCCGCTACGGAGGGCGGACCGAGCTCGCCGTGGCGCTGCTGGACGCGGTGGGCACACGGCCGCCGGCCGGCCTCTGCGAGGAGTACGTCCTCTGCCTGATCAACTCGGTCGCGGGGGACGGTGACGACCCGGGCGAGCCGGCCCGCCTCGCGCGCGCGGACGGGTTGCTGACGGCTCTGGAGCGCCCGCTGCGGCTGCCGTTCCTGGTGGTGCTCTGGTCGGTCGCGGGCGGTCCCGAGCACGCCATGCGGGACCGGGTGCGGGCCCAGGTCGACGGGGGCGCCTGGGGGGTGGCTCTCCTCGACCTGGGGCAGGGCTTCAAGGAGCTGTTCGCGGGCCGCGCCGCAGCGGCCGAGGCGGCCTTCGCCCGGGGCCTTGCGGGCTTCGGGACGACCGGCGACCGCTGGGGCATGGCCAACTGCCTGGATCCGCTCGGGATGTTCGCCGACTGGCGGGGCGAGCGGGAGCGTGCCCTTGAGCTGCTCGACGAAGGCCTGGAGCACGCAAGGGAGTTGGCCGCGCCCGAGGAGCGGGCCGATCTGCTGCACCGGCGCGCCACTGTCCTGCTGCACCAGGGCGATCTCGGGGAGGCAGCCGCCCATTACACGCACTCCGCCGACCTGGCCCGCGCGATCGGCGCCCCCGACAAGGTGGCGACAGCGCGGCGAGGGCTCGGGGACGTGGCCCGGCTGTCCGGCGACACGGCACGCGCGCGTGCGCACTACGAGGCGGCGCTCGAGACGTGTGCCGCCAACTGGTTCAGCCGCGGGGAGAGCGTGCGGATCCTGATCGGCCTCGGCCGTACCGCGCTGGCCGAGTCCCGCGCGCGGGAGGCCGCCGAACGGTTCGAGGAGGCCCGGTCGCTGGCCCGCGGCGACGACGCGCAGGCTTCGAGCGGCAGTGGCAGTTTTTCGGGCACCGGTGAACTGGCCGAGGTGGCCGAGGCGTTGGCGTCCGTGGCCGCGGGGCCCGAGGAGGCCGCCCGGCTCCTGGGCGCCGCCCACGGTCTGCGCGGGCTCTTGATCGCCTGCGACCCCGATGTCGTACGCGTCGAGGAGGCGGCCCGCGCGCGGCTCTCTCCGAAGGCGTACGACAGGGCCTTCGACGAGGGGCGGAGCCTGCGGTCAGCGGCGGTCAGCAAGCGGTAGGCGGACGGTCAGCGGCCGCCCCGAAGCTTCCCGGCATGACGCATCCTCCCCACGCCAATCCTCCCCACATCACCCACAGCCTCGCCCACCTGAACGTCCTGATCTCCGGCGCGGGCGTCGCGGGACCCGCCCTCGCCCTGTGGCTGACCCGTTACGGAGCCCGCGTCACCGTCCTGGAGAAGGCGCCCGCCCTGCGCGAGGGCGGCTTCGCCGTCGACTTCCGGGGCGACGTGCACCGCACCGTGCTGCGGCGCACGGGCATCTGGGACGAGGTCCACCGCCGCCAGACGCACATGGGCCGTCAGACCATCGTGGCGGCCGACGACAAGGAGCGGGTCGATCTGCCCGCGTTCTTCATGAGCGGCGACGTGGAGATCTTCCGCGGCGAACTCTCCAAGATCCTTCACGAGCGCACCAGGAACGATGTGGAGTACGTCTTCGGAGACTCCCTCGCCACGCTGAGCGAGGACTCCGAAGGCGTCGACGTGACCTTCGACCGCGGTGCTCCCCGCCGCTTCGACCTCGTCGTCGGCGCCGACGGGCTGCACTCGCGCACCCGCCGTCTGGTCTTCGGCGACGAGTCGCGGTACCTGCGCTTCCTGGGCTACTACGTAGCGGGCTTCTCCGTCCCCAACCGCCTCGGACTCGACCGCACCGCGCGCCTCTACAGCGAGCCCGGCCGCACCATGGTGATCAACAACTACGACGGCGACCCCACCAGAGCGGGCGTGGCCCTGGTCTTCGGATCCGAACCGCTCGACCACGAACGGCACGACACCGCGCGGCAGAAGAAGCTCCTCGCGGACCGGTTCGCGGGCATGGCCTGGAAGCACGCCGCCGGAGCCCTGGAAGGCCTGGAGAGCGCCGAGGACCTCTACTTCGACGCCATCGCCCAGATCCACCTCGACCGGCTCTCCCGGGGCCGCGTGGTGCTGCTCGGCGACGCCGGGTACGGCGCCACGATGGGCGGCATCGGGACCGGTACGGCCCTGGTCTCCGCGTACGTCCTGGCCGGTGAACTCGCCGCCGCCCGGGGCGACCACCGGACCGGCTTCGCCGCGTACGAGGCGGCGATCCGCGACTACGCCAAGGGCTGCCAGAAGTCCTCGGACCACGCAGGCCCCTTCCTCGCCCCGCCGACCGCCCGGAAGATCCGCAGCCGCGACCGCGCGTACCGCGCGCTCGGCTCACGCCTGCTGGCAGTCCCCTTCAAGAAGCTGACGGAAAGGGCCCCCGGCAACATCGTGCTCAAGGACTACGCCCGCCCGAACCGCCAGCCGTGATCCACCGGGCCGATTCCGCCGCCGAGCGCGAACCCGGCGGCGATCGCCCCGGTCACGTACTCCTTGGCGGCCGTCACGGCCTCCGGGACACTGCGCCCCTTCGCGAGCTCCGCCGCGATCGCGCTGGCGAGGGTGCAGCCCGTGCCGTGCGTGTGGCGGTTGTCGTGGCGCGGCGCGCGCAGGACGTGCTCTTCGGAGCCGTCGGTGAGCAGGTCCACGGCGTCGCCGCTGAGGTGGCCGCCCTTGATGAGCACCCACTTCGGCCCGTACGCGAGAACGGCCTCAGCGGCGCGCCGCAGGCCGTCCTCCGAATCGACCTCGACGCCGGTGAGTTGGGCCACCTCGTCGAGGTTGGGCGTCGCGACCGTGGCGACGGGCAGCAGCGCGGTGCGTACGGATTCCAGCGCGGACGCCGCGAGCAGCGAGTCGCCGTGCTTGGAGACGCCGACCGGGTCGACGACCGCGGGGGCGTCCGTACCGGCGAGCAATGCGGCGACCGCCTCGACCAGTTCCGCGGACGCGAGCATGCCGGTCTTCACGGCCTGTACGCCGATGTCGTCGACGACGCTGCGGTACTGCGCCCGCACCGCCTCGACGGGGAGCTCCCAGAAGCCCTGCACGCCCAGGGAGTTCTGCGCGGTGACGGCCGTGATGACGCTCATGCCGTGCGTCCCGTGGGCGAGCATCGTCTTCAGGTCGGCCTGGATCCCGGCGCCGCCACCGGAGTCGGACCCGGCAACGGTGAGAACGCGTGGCGGCGCGGTCACTCGGCTTCTCCGTTGTCCCCGAAGTGGTCCCAGCCCTTGCTGGTCCACGGCGCGCCGTCGACGGTCACCTGGGGCAGCGCCGAGGGGTTGAGGACCTCGCCGATGACCTTCCAGCGGGCGGGCAGCTTCACGTCCTGCGGGAAGGTCGCCACGATGGCGTGGTCCTCGCCGCCGTTGAGCACCCACTGCAGCGGGTCGACGCCGACGGCCTGCCCGATGTCGTTCATCTGCGAGGGCACGTCGACGTCTCCGGAGCGGATGTCGATGCGCACCTTGCTGGACTCGGCGATGTGCCCGAGGTCGGCGATCAGGCCGTCGCTGACGTCCGTCATGGAGGTCGCGCCGAGGCCCGCGGCCGCGGGGCCCGCGTGGTACGGCGGCTCGGGCCTGCGGTGGGCCTCCACGAAGGCGCGCGGCGAGCGGAAGCCGCGGGAGAGCACCGCGTGCCCGGCGGCGGACCAGCCGAGCCAGCCCGTCACGGCGACGACGTCGCCGGGCTGGGCGCCCGCGCGCGTGACGGGCTCGTGGTTGCGCAGGTCGCCGAGGGCGGTGATCGCGACGGTGATGGTGTCGCCGCGCACGACGTCGCCGCCCACGACGGCGGCGCCCGCGACCTGGCACTCGTCCCTGAGGCCGTCCATCAGCTCGGTGGGCCAGCTCGCGGGGAGCTCGGCGGGCACGACCAGGCCGAGCAGCAGCGCGGTCGGCACGGCTCCCATGGCCGCGATGTCGGCGAGGTTCTGTGCGGCGGCCTTGCGGCCCACGTCGTACGCGGTGGACCAGTCGCGGCGGAAGTGCCGCCCCTCCAGGAGGATGTCGGTGCTCGCCACGACCCTGCGGTCCGGGGCGGACACGACCGCCGCGTCGTCACCGGGGCCGAGCCGTACGGCCGGCGTGGAGGTGAGCCGCGAAGTGAGCTCTCTGATGAGCCCGAACTCCCCCAACTCGCCCACGGATCCCTTCACCGAGTCTCACCATGCCCTTTCAAGCCGAACGGCCCCCGGTCGCGAGCCGTGCCTGTCGTCGGTACGGTCGAGGTGACCGTCAACTTCTGTTGTCCGTCCACCACGCTGTGCGCGCCACAGGCCACCCGGGTCTCCCCGTGGCGAGCGGCGACGCGGTACCGTGGCGTCCCTTCCCCCCACATGATCCTCGTGGCCGCCCTGGAGGTTCCGTGGTACAGGCGTACATCCTGATCCAGACAGAGGTCGGCAAGGCGTCGACCGTCGCCGAGCTCATCGGCAAGATCGCAGGAGTGATCCAGGCCGAGGACGTGACCGGACCCTACGATGTCATCGTGCGCGCCCAGGCGGACACGGTGGACGAACTCGGCCGCATGGTGGTCGCCAAGGTCCAGCAAGTGGACGGCATCACCCGAACCCTGACCTGCCCGGTCGTGCACTTGTAGCCCCCGTCTACCCTGGCCCGGTGAACATCCCCCGTCTCCGGCGCCGCTGCCTCGCAGGAACATCCGCCGTCGCGCTGCTGATCACGGCAGCAGCCTGTTCAGCTACGGACGACGAGGCGTCAGTGGTGGTTCCTTCTCCGGCCGCGAAGGCCGCCGGACTCTGCCGGGACCTGCACGAACAGCTTCCGGAGAAGATCGAAGGACTGGGGCGCACCGACCCCGGACCGAAGTCCGAAATGACCGCCGGGTGGGGTGACCCGGCGATCATACTGCGCTGCGGCGTGCCGCGGCCCCCCGAGATGATCGATCCCTCGTACGCCAAGGACAACGGCGTGCGGGTGAACGGCGTCGCCTGGCTCCTGCAGAAGCGCGACGACGGCTCGTACACCTTCACCACCGGGGCGCGGCTCGCCTATGTCGAGGTGACCCTGCCCAAGGAGCGGACGGGGGACGGTCTGGGTCCGCTCACGGACTTCGCCGCCCCCGTCAAGAAGACGATCCCCAAGGGCATTGCCTGACCCCGTACGGGACTGACCCGTACGGGACCAACCCCGTACGGGACCGTCAGCGCAGGCCCGTGGAGCGGTTGAGGGCCGACTGGATGAGCCGGTCCAACAACTCCGCGTAGCCGATGCCGCTCTTCTCCCACATCTGCGGGTACATCGAGATGGGCGTGAAGCCCGGCATCGTATTGATCTCGTTGATCACGAACCGGCCGTCCTCGGTGAGGAAGAAGTCCGCGCGCACCAGGCCCTCGCAGGACGCCGCCTCGAACGCCTCGACGGCGAGCCGCTGGATCTCGGCGGTCTGCTCGGGCGTCAGCGGCGCCGGCACGATCCCGGGCGTCGAGTCGATGTACTTCGCCTCGAAGTCGTAGTAGTCGTGCGTCTGCACGGGCGGGATCTCGGCCGGGACGCTCGCGCGCGGGCCGTCCTCGAACTCCAGGACGCCGCACTCGATCTCACGGCCGCGCAGCAGCGCCTCGATCAGGATCTTGGGGTCGTGGCGCTGCGCCTCGGCGATCGCCTCGTCGAGGCCGTCGAAGGACTCGACCTTCGTGATGCCGATGGAGGAGCCCGCGCGCGCGGGCTTGATGAACAGCGGCCAGCCGTGCTCGCCCGCGAAGTCCGCGATGCGCTGCCGGGCACCCGTCTCGTCCTGCTGCCACTCGCGGGGGCGGATCACCAGGTACGGGCCGACGTTCAGCCCGAAGGAGGCGAACACCCGCTTCATGTAGTCCTTGTCCTGGCCGACGGCCGAGGCGAGGACGCCCGAGCCGACGTAGGGCACTCCGGAGAGTTCGAGCAGCCCCTGGAGGGTGCCGTCCTCTCCGTAGGGGCCGTGAAGCATCGGGAAGACGACGTCGACCTCGCCGAGCGCCTTGGGCACGGAGCCGGGCTCGCTGTAGACGACCTCGCGGTTGCCCGGGTCGACCGGGAGCACGACGCCGCCCTCCACGGAGTCGGCGAGTTCGGTGACGTTCGGCATCTTGCGGTCGGCGATGGCCATCCGCTCGGGCTCGTCGGCGGTCAGCGCCCAACGGCCGTCCGTGGTGATGCCGATCGGCAGGACGTCGTACTTGGTGCGGTCGAGGGCGCCGAGGATGGCGCCGGCCGTCACCACGGAGATGCCGTGCTCCGAGCTGCGGCCGCCGAACACGACGGCCACACGCGGCTTGCGGAGCGGCTGCTCAGAGCTCGGCTCGGGGCGCGGCTCAGGGCTCTGGGGGAGGTTCTCGCTGCTCATATCGCGTTGAGGGTACCCGCTGGCCCGTAAGTAGTCAGGCGTGGCGTCAGCGGCGCTCGGGCTTGGCGCTGCGCGACATGAGGTCCTTGAGGGCGACCACGGGGGGCGTGCCCTGGTGCACGATGCCCACGACCGTCTCCGTGATCGGCATGTCGACGCCGTGCCTGCGGGCCAGATCCAGCACAGATTCGCAGGACTTGACGCCCTCGGCGGTCTGCTTGGTGACCGCGATGGTCTCCTCCAGGGTCATGCCCTTGCCGAGGTTGGTGCCGAAGGTGTGGTTGCGCGACAGCGGCGACGAGCAGGTGGCCACCAGGTCGCCCAGGCCCGCGAGTCCGGAGAACGTCAGCGGGTCGGCGCCCATGGCGAGCCCGAGCCGGGTGGTCTCCGCGAGGCCGCGCGTGATGAGCGAGCCCTTGGCGTTGTCGCCGAGGCCCATGCCGTCCGCGATGCCGACGGCGAGACCGATGACGTTCTTGACGGCGCCGCCGAGCTCGCAGCCGAGCACGTCGGTGTTGGTGTACGGGCGGAAGTACGGGGTGTGGCAGGCCGTCTGCAGGCGCTGCGCGACGGCCTCGTCCCGGCAGGCGACCACGGCGGCGGCGGGCTGCCGCGCGGCGATCTCACGGGCCAGGTTGGGGCCCGTGACGACGGCGATCCGGTCGGCGGGGACCTTCGTGACGTCCTCGACGACCTCGCTCATCCGCATGGCGGAGCCCAGTTCGACGCCCTTCATGAGGGAGACGATGACGGTCTCGGGGGCCAGCAGCGGCGCCCACTCGGCGAGGTTTCCGCGCAGCGTCTGCGAGGGCACGGCGAGGACGGTGAAGTCGGCGTCCGCGGCGGCCTGTGCCGGGTCGGTGGTCGCCCGGAGGTTCTCGGGGAGCCCGACGCCGGGGAGGTAGTCCGGGTTGGTCCGGGTGGAGTTGACGGCGTCGACGAGTTCGGCGCGGCGGCCCCACAGGGTGACGTCGCACCCCGCGTCGGCGAGCACCATGCCGAATGCCGTACCCCAGGAGCCCGTTCCGAAGACGGCGGCCTTCACCGGTCCCGCCGGGTTCACGGGGTTCGTCACTTGCTGTCCTCCGAGGTGCTCTCTGCGGTGCCCTGCGCGGCGCTGCGGCCCGCTGCCTTGCGTCGTTGTTCCAGCCGGGCCCTGCGCGGGTCGTACGGCGTCTCGGGGGCCTTCTCGCCCCGGACCTCCTCCAGGAGTTCGGTGATCGCGGCCATGATGGTCTCGGTCACCTCGCGCAGCACCTCGGGCGTCGGCTCCTTGTCGTGGAAGCGCGACAGGTCGACGGGGGGTCCGGCCTTCACCTGGAGGGTCTTGCGCGGGAAGAAGGTGGGCTTCTTGCTGTACGGCGCGAGCGCGAGGTTGGCGCCCCACTGTGCGACGGGGACCACCGGGCACTTGGTCTTCAGGGCGACCCGCGCGGCCCCGGACTTGGCCGTCATCGGCCACATGTCGGGGTCCCTGGTGAGGGTGCCCTCGGGGTAGAAGGCGACGCACTCGCCGCGCTCGATGGCGTCGACCGCGGCGCGGAAGGCGTCGAGCGCGTTGGTGGTCTCGCGGTAGACCGGGATCTGCCCCGTGCCCCTCATGATCCTGGCGACAAAGCCGCCCTTGAAAAGCCCGTCCTTTGCCAGGAATCGCGGCACTCGTCCGGTGTTGTACTGGAAGTGCGCGTACGAGAACGGGTCGATATGGGAGTTGTGATTCACCGCGGTGATGAATCCACCGTCGGCCGGAATGTGTTCCATTCCACGCCAGTCCCGCTTGAACAGAACCACCAGCGGCGGTTTTGCAATCACCGCCGCCAGGCGGTACCAGAAGCCGATTCTGCGGCGGGACACGCGGACACCTTCCTCCATGAGCCTGGTCGGCCGCACAAGTGTCGCCCCAGGCTGCCTGTCTGTCGAGAACACCGTACGCCCACCCGTCTCGCACCACCGCTCCTGCGTGACCGCACCGCGCACCACCCCCTCGCGACTCCCCCGCACCCCGCCCCCTCAGCAGGTCACAATGGGCCCGACGCGAAGGACGGAGCGCCCGTGCAGTGGACCCTGGTCATCCCCCTGAAACCCCTGGCGCACGCCAAGAGCAGGCTGTCCGCCACCTCCGGGGAGGCACTGCGCCCCGGCCTGGCCCTGGCGTTCGCGCAGGACACCGTGGCGGCCGCCCTCGCCTGCCCGGCGGTTCGGGATGTGGCGGTCGTCACGGACGACCGCCTCGCGCGGCGGGAACTCGCGGCGCTGGGCGCCCGCATCGTCGCCGATCCCCCGGGAGGTGGCCTGAACGCCGCTCTGACGCACGGCACGGCCCTCGTGCGCGCCGCGCGGCCCGAAGCGGCCATAGCGGCCCTGAACGCCGATCTGCCGGCGCTGCGCCCCCTGGAATTGGCCCGCGCACTCGACAGCGCCGCGCCATTTCCCCGTGCATTCATGCCGGATGCCGCCGGAAGCGGGACAACACTGCTGTGCGCGGCGGCGGGAACGGAATTGCGTCCCGCGTTCGGTACGGCTTCGCGGGCCCGCCACTCGGCGTCCGGCGCCGTGGAACTCCCACTCGACGGCGTCGATTCCGTACGCCAGGACGTGGACACCGGCGAGGACCTGCGGACCGCGCTCGCGCTCGGCGTGGGTCCGCGCACCGCGGCGGCCGCGGCCCGGCTGCTCATCGCCGACTGAGTACGCTGCTCCCCATGCAGGCCACCGCGTACACGTACGACTCCGAGACCCGCAGCGGCAGTGTGCTGCTCGACGACGGCACCCCGGTGCCCTTCGAGGCGCCCGCGTTCGACGCGGGCGGGCTGCGGTTGCTGCGGCCGGGGCAGCGGGTGCGGATCGAGGTCGAAGGCTCGGGCGAGGCGCGCCGCATCACGCTGGTGACCCTGCAGACGTTCTGAGACCGGGCGTCGGCCGGAAGAAGAACCGGAACACACGACGCGGGCCGGGCTCCCCCGTGGGAGTCCGGCCCGGCGCGTGAGTGCCCTCGTGCCCTTACTTCTTGCGGGCCGTGGCCTTCTTGGCGGTCGTCTTGCGCGCCGTGGACTTCTTGGCCGGCGCCTTCTTGGCGGTGGCCTTCTTCGCCGGCGCGGTCTTCTTGGCGGTGGCCTTCTTGGCGGGCGCGGCCTTCTTGGCGGTGGCCTTCTTCGCCGTCGCCGTCGCCGTCGCCTTCTTGGCCGTGGCCTTCGTGGCCGTCGCCTTCTTGGCGGGGGTGGCCTTCTTGGCGGCCGCCTTCTTCGCCGTCGCCGTGGTCTTCTTGGCGGTGGTCTTCTTGGCGGTGACCTTCTTCGCCGTGGCCTTCGTCGCCGTCTTCTTGGCGGTGGCCTTCTTGGCCGCGGCCTTCTTGACGGTCGCGGAAGCGCCGCCGGTCAGGCTGCCCTTGGGGGCCTTCTTGACCGCGACATCGTTCTTCGGGAGCTTCTTCGAGCCGCTCACCAGGTCCTTGAAGCCCTGTCCCGCACGGAAACGCGGAACCGAGGTCTTCTTGACCCGCACGCGCTCCCCGGTCTGCGGGTTGCGGGCGTAGCGGGCCGGACGGTCGACCTTCTCGAACGAGCCGAAGCCGGTGACCGAAACCCGGTCCCCGCTGACCACGGCACGGACGACGGCGTCCAGGACCGCGTCAACGGCGTCGGCGGCCTGCTGGCGGCCGCCCACCTTGTCGGCAATCGCTTCTACGAGCTGCGCCTTGTTCACGTCTTCCCCTTCGGAGACATTGCCGGGAGCGAAATACTCCGGCTTTTTCGCACGTTAGGCAGATATATACCGCAAATCAAACACGAAACGGGCTAATCACCCTTGTGCCGCAACGAAGTGGCTCATCTCGGAGTTCCTCGAAGGCCCGTTGAGGCTGCCGCTCAGGTGTCTTGGGGGAATCGGCCCTCGTCGGCTTCATCGAGGGACGCCATCAATCGCTCCAGACGCCTTGCCGCATCGGCGAGATCGTGTTTGGCCGCGGCCGTAATGACCAGCAGCTTCCGGGTCAGCGCCATCCGTACGCCCTCCGGGACTTGCAGTGCGCGCACTCTTGAGTGCGCTTCCTTCAGTTGGTCCGCGACGAGCCCGTAGAGCTCGAGTTGGCTGTCACGTCCCATGCACCGATTGTGCCATCTGGGGCGAGTTGTCGCCTCCGCAGGGGGTAACTGCCGCCGTCGGACGCCCTCATGAGGGTACCCCGTCTCGCCGAGTACAAGGGGATTTCCAGCCTCTTCTTCCTTCTCGGCCAAGGGAGTTGAGACCACCCGTTCAGGTCATCGGGGCCCCGGCAGAGGCGCACACAGATGTACCCCCAACCGTCCACGATTGGGGGTACATCAGGGTGTGGCGAGGTGTTGCGAGGTGTCAGACCCGCACGGTCCGCGGCTTGTACGAGGGGCGCTCCGTCTCGTACGCGGCGATGGCCGGCTCGTTCTTCAGGGTGATGCTGATGTCGTCCAGGCCGTTCAGGAGCCGCCAGCGGGCGTTCTCGTCGAGTTCGAAGTCGGCGGTGATGCCCTCCGCCCGAACTTGGCGATCCTGCAGGTCAACGGTGATCTCAGCCTGCGGGTCGCGCTCCGCGAGCTCCCAGAGCGCGTCCACGACCTGCTGGTCGAGCACCACGGTGAGCAGGCCGTTCTTCAGCGAGTTGCCACGGAAGATGTCGGCGAAGCGGGAGGAGATGACCGTCTTGAAGCCGAAGTTCTGCAGCGCCCAGACCGCGTGCTCGCGGGAGGAGCCGGTGCCGAAGTCGGGTCCGGCCACCAGAACGGAGGCGCCCTGGCGCTCGGGCCGGTTGAGCACGAACTCCGGGTCCTTGCGCCAGGCCTCGAAGAGCCCGTCCTCGAAACCGTCCCTGGTGACCTTCTTCAGCCAGTGGGCGGGGATGATCTGGTCGGTGTCGACGTTGCTGCGGCGCAGCGGTACGGCCCGGCCGGTGTGCGTGGTGAATGCTTCCATCGTTCTCAGACTCCGGCGGTCACGGGGGCGTCGGACAGATCGGCGGGCGAGGCCAGGTGGCCGGTGACCGCGGTGGCGGCGGCGACCTGCGGGGAGACCAGGTGGGTGCGCCCGCCCTTGCCCTGCCTGCCCTCGAAGTTGCGGTTCGACGTGGAGGCCGAGCGCTCACCGGGAGCGAGTTGGTCGGGGTTCATGCCCAGGCACATCGAGCACCCGGCGTGCCGCCATTCGGCTCCCGCGGCGGTGAAGACCTTGTCCAGGCCCTCCTCCACCGCCTGGAGGGCGACCCGGACGGAACCGGGGACGACCAGCATCCGTACGCCGTCGGCGACTTTGCGGCCCCCGACGATGGAGGCGGCCGCACGCAGGTCCTCGATGCGGCCGTTGGTGCAGGATCCTACGAAGACGGTGTCCACCTTGATGTCGCGCAGCGCCTGCCCTGCGCTCAACCCCATGTATTCCAGGGCCTTTTCGGCGGCGTACCGCTCCGAAGCGTCTTCGTACGAAGCCGGATCGGGGACGTTCGCCGAAAGCGGCGCTCCCTGGCCCGGGTTGGTGCCCCAGGTCACGAACGGGGCCAGCGAGGCGGCGTCGATGTAGACCTCGGCGTCGAAGACCGCGTCGTCATCGGTCTTCAGGGTCTTCCAGTACGCCACCGCGGCGTCCCAGTCCTCGCCCTGCGGGGCGTGGGTGCGGCCCTCGATGTAGTCGAAGGTGGTCGCGTCGGGGGCGATCATCCCGGCGCGGGCGCCCGCCTCGATGGACATGTTGCAGATGGTCATGCGGGCCTCCATCGAGAGCTTCTCGATGGCCGATCCGCGGTACTCCAGGACATAGCCCTGACCGCCGCCGGTGCCGATCTGCGCGATGATCGCGAGGATCAGGTCCTTGGCCGTGACGTCGTCGGGCAGTTCGCCGTCGACGGTGATGGCCATGGTCTTCGGGGGCGCCATCGGCAGCGTCTGGGTGGCGAGCACGTGCTCGACCTGGGAGGTGCCGATGCCGAACGCCAGCGCGCCGAAGGCGCCGTGGGTGGAGGTGTGCGAGTCGCCGCAGACCACCGTGGTGCCGGGCTGGGTCAGGCCCAGCTGCGGTCCCACCACGTGGACGACGCCCTGCTCGACGTCGCCCAGGGGGTGCAGGCGCACGCCGAACTCCGCGCAGTTCTTGCGCAGCGTCTCCAGCTGGGCACGGGAGACCGGGTCGGCGATGGGCTTGTCGATGTCGAGGGTCGGGGTGTTGTGATCCTCGGTCGCGATGGTGAGGTCGAGCCGCCGCACCTGCCGGCCGGCCTGACGGAGTCCGTCGAAGGCCTGCGGGCTGGTCACCTCGTGCAGCAGGTGCAGATCGATGAAGAGGAGGTCGGGCTCGCCCTCGGCGCGCCGGACGACGTGGTCGTCCCAGACCTTCTCCGCGAGTGTCCTACCCATCGCTTTCCCTCCGACCGGCCGCTTCGCCGGCCCAACTAGAGAATCCGTTCGCCGACGCGCGTACCCCTCGTGCCGCACGTAGACCGCCGATCCGTTGGTCCGCGGATCGCTCGTACAGAGTGGCGCGTCTCGCAGAATATTGAACTTGCGTTTCACAGAGTGAGACGCGAGTATCGACGCATGGACAACTCTAGCGGCGTCGGCGTTCTCGACAAGGCGGCCCTTGTCTTGAGCGCCCTGGAGTCCGGTCCGGCCACCCTCGCGGGCTTGGTCGCGGCCACCGGGCTCGCACGACCCACGGCTCACCGACTGGCCGTGGCACTGGAACACCACCGGATGGTGGCACGGGACATGCAGGGCCGCTTCATTCTCGGCCCCCGCCTCTCGGAACTCTCGGCGGCGGCCGGCGAGGACCGGCTCCTCGCCACGGCGGGCCCGGTCCTCACCCACCTGCGCGACGTCACGGGCGAGAGCGCGCAGCTCTACCGCCGCCAGGGCGACATGCGCATCTGCGTGGCCGCGGCGGAGCGCCTCTCGGGCCTGAGGGACACCGTCCCGGTCGGCTCGACGCTCACGATGAAGGCGGGCTCATCGGCCCAGATCCTGATGGCCTGGGAGGAGCCCGAGCGCCTGCACCGCGGTCTCCAGGGCGCCCGCTTCACGGCCACGGCCCTCTCGGGCGTACGCCGCCGGGGCTGGGCCCAGTCGATCGGCGAGCGCGAGCCGGGCGTCGCGTCCGTCTCCGCGCCCGTGCGCGGCCCCTCGAACCGCGTGGTCGCCGCCGTCTCGGTCTCCGGACCGATCGAGCGCCTGACCCGCCACCCCGGCCGCATGCACGCCCAGGCGGTCATCGACGCGGCGGGACGCCTCTCCGAGGCCCTGCGCCGCACCGGCTGACGCTCCGGGCGCCCGCAGCGCCCGTCACGCACACAAGCGCCGGAAGGAACCGCCTCAACGCCGCGGCGGCTCCTTCCGGCGCTTTCTTCTGTCACCCCGGGTTTCTCTGTCACCCCGGGCCGTGCGGGCAAGACAGTCAGGCCGCCGTCCTCAGTCGTTCGGCGGCCCGGTCCCCGCGGCGCCCGACCGGAATCACGCCGGTCGCCGCGCCAAGCCCGAACCGGGGCATGTTGATGTACACGGCCTCATGGGCGCCGGCCGGCACGACGAACGTCTCGTGCCAGAAGCCGACCTTCCCCTTGCCCTCCCTGAGGCGACGGTTGAAGGCCGCCCACGCGGGCCGGTGCTCCTTGCCCTGGGCCGTGGAGTAGGCGAGGAGCTTCTCCTGCGACTCCCAGTACTGCACCACGTAGAGCATGCGCGGCGCCCCGAAGAGCAGCTGGTAGCCCAGCATCCCGACCTCCGCGTCCTGGGAGAGCTCCCTGAGCATGCGCGGCATCGCCCGGAAGAGGGGCCACCAGCTGCGCACGGCGCGGAAGTTGTTGATGCGCATCCCGATGTGGAAGACGACCACCTCCCCTTCCCTTTCAGCGGTCATGCGCCCATCGATCGGCTTGTCGCTCATGACGGTTCCCCCTTGCTCGACCCTTGCTCGACCCTTGATCAACCTTTGGATAGCTTCACTATCCATGATTGGATAGTGCCACTCTCCAATGAGGACCGCAAGAGCAGCGCAAGAGCAGCGCCAGAGGAGGCACGAACCGATGAGACTGGCGGAGCTGAGCCGACGCAGCGGGGTCCCCACGGCCACGATCAAGTACTACTTGCGCGAGGGTCTGCTGCCGCCCGGCCGACGGGTGACGGCGACGCAGTCCGAGTACGACGACGCCCACCTGGAGCGGCTCCGGCTCGTGCGGGCCCTGGTCCAGGTGGGCCGGGTCCCGATCGCGTCGGCGCGCGACGTGCTCACCGCCCTGGAGGACGACTCGCTGGACCACAACTCCCGTCTGGGCACGGCCGTCGGGGCCCTGCCGCACGGTCCGGAATCGGCCGAGGACGACGCGTCGGACGCGCAGGCGCGCCGCACGGTGGACGTACTCCTCGCGCGGCTCGGCTGGCAGTACGCGCAGAGCCACAAGGAGGAGTTCCCGGCCTACCGGATGCTGGTGACCGCGGTCGCCACGCTGGCCCGGCTCGGATATCCGTGCGCCGTCGAGGACTTGGCGCCCTATGCGCACGCGGGGGGCCAACTGGCCGAGAGCGACCTGGACTTGATAGAGCGGTACGAGTCGCCCGACCGGCAGTTGGAGGCGGCCGTCGCGCTCACGGTGCTGTACGAGCCGGTGTTGCTGAGCCTGCGCCGCATCGCACAGGCCGAGGAGTCCCACCACCGCTTCGGCGAACAGCGCGCCGGGGAATGACGAAGGGGCCCTCCCTGACGGGAAGGCCCCTTGCCGTATCTGTACCCCCGACCGGATTCGAACCGGCGCTACCGCCTTGAGAGGGCGGCGTGCTAGGCCGCTACACAACGGGGGCGTGGATCTTGTGTCGCCACATGATCCGGCTGGGCTACCAGGACTCGAACCTAAACTAACGGAACCAGAAACCGTCGTGCTGCCAATTACACCATAGCCCAATGTGGTCTAGACCAGGTCTAGTACCTACAGTACCCCCGACCGGATTCGAACCGGCGCTACCGCCTTGAGAGGGCGGCGTGCTAGGCCGCTACACAACGGGGGCCCTAGCGATCCTGCATCAGTGACAGTGGGTGCGACCCGATCTGTCCCCGCGGGAAGGATCTGTACCCCCGACCGGATTCGAACCGGCGCTACCGCCTTGAGAGGGCGGCGTGCTAGGCCGCTACACAACGGGGGCCTTGCGGATGCTGTGTCATTGCACGACACCCGCGGTTTGCAGATGAGCTCTGCGAGCTGGCCTACCAGGACTCGAACCTAGACTAACGGAACCAGAAACCGTCGTGCTGCCAATTACACCATAGGCCATCAAAACTCAACCCCTTGCGGGGGTTTTATTTGATGTGCGCTTCCCGGCCGGACCTTTCGGCCCTCTCGGGCGGCGCAGGAAGAACATTACCCGAAGGTGGACGGCGCTCCAAAACGGGTATCCGCACGCAGCAGCGCGGGGAGCTCGGAGAGCTCCTTGATGCGGTGCACGCCCGACGGGCCCTCCCCCGCCGCACCGTTGCGGTCGAGCCAGATGCCGAGCAGACCGGCGTCCCTGGCGCCCCTCGCGTCGATCTCCGGCTGGTCGCCGACGTAGGCGATCTCGGCGGGTTCGAGCCCCAACGTCGTGCAGACCGCGCGGAAGGCCTCCGCGGCGGGCTTGGAGAAGCCGAGGTCGGCGGCGCACAGGACCACCTCGAAGCGGCTGCGGATGCCGAGGACGGTCAGCTTGCGGTCCTGGACGACCAGGGCGGAGTTGGAGAGCACCGCCTGCCGGTACTCACCGGCGAGGGCGTCCAGGGTCGGGACGGTGTCCGGGAAGAGGGACCAGGCCGACTCGTAGTGACCGACGTAACGCGTGAACCAGGCGTCGGCGTCCGGGTCGGACAAGGCCGGGCTTTCGAGGAAGTCCCGTACGCGGTCGCGGCGCTGCTGCTCGAAGTCGACCTCACCGGCGCCGAAGCGGGCCCAGTGGCGCTCCGTGAGCCGCCGCCACAGGACCAGGGCGCGCTCGGCCGACTCGTACCGCTCCAGGAGCCCCTCGGCGCTCAGGTGGGCCCGCATGCCGGTGCTGTCGGCCCGCGCGTAATCGAAGATCGTGTCGTCGATGTCCCAGACCACGGCTTTGATCGGCATGTCTTCGACCGTAACGCCCGGCGCGCCTCCCGGCTGGGGGTTCGGGGGTCATCCCCCGAGGAACACAGTGTCGATGTCCCAGACCACGGCTTTGATCGGCATGTCTTCGACCGTAACGCCCGGCGCGCCTCCCGGCTGGGGGTTCGGGGGTCATCCCCCGAGGA